>JBMSJG010000028.1:0-11031 GCA_049418645.1 Burkholderiaceae bacterium
GACCCCGCCAACTGCTTCATCGACATTCAGGCCGGTGCTGGCGGCACCGAGGCCTGCGACTGGGCGAGCATGCTGCTGCGCCAGTACCTGCGGTACTGTGAACGCAAGGGCTTTAAGGCCGAGTTACTCGAGGAAACCGAAGGCGATGTAGCGGGCATTCGATCGGCCTCTATCAAGGTCAGCGGCGAATACGCCTTTGGCTATCTGCGGACCGAGACCGGAGTGCACCGACTGGTTCGAAAATCGCCATTTGACTCCAGTGGCGGGCGGCACACCTCATTCGCCTCCGTCTTTATCTATCCCGAGGTCGACGACTCCATCGAGATCGAGATCAATCCCGCTGACGTTCGCACCGACACCTACCGAGCCTCTGGTGCAGGCGGCCAGCACGTCAACAAGACCGACTCTGCTGTTCGCCTAACCCACGTCCCCACGGGCATCGTAGTCCAGTGCCAGAACGACCGCTCCCAGCACCGCAACCGCGATGAGGCCTGGAAGATGCTCAAATCACGTCTGTATGAGCACGAGATGCGAAAGCGCATGGCCGAGCAGCAGAAGCTGGAAGACAGCAAGACCGACGTGGGCTGGGGACACCAGATTCGCAGCTACGTGTTGGACCAGTCCCGTATCAAAGACCTGCGAACCCACGTCGAAATCTCAAACACACAAAAAGTGCTCGATGGCGACCTTGACGCCTTTATCGAAGCCAGTCTCAAGCAAGGGGTCTAAGCCATGACTCAGAACAACCATTCCGCTCCCCAGGCCAACGGATCCGCCACCGACGGGTCACAGCCGGCCCAAGATGAAAACCAGATCATGGCCGAACGCCGGCACAAGCTGGCTGAGATTCGTCGTCAACAGGGACAGGCCTTCCCAAATAACGTCAACCCCAGCCATCGCGCAGAGCCACTGCATGAGCGGTACAAGGACCACAGCCGAGAGACCCTGGAGACCGAACACGTTCAGGTGAGCCTGGCTGGTCGCATCATGCTCAAACGCGTTCAAGGCAAGGCGAGCTTTCTTACCATTGCCGATGCCACCGGACGCTTTCAGCTCTACCTGAACGACGAGGGCGTGGGTGAAGACGCTCACCAGATGGCCAAGCACTGGGACATGGGTGACTTGATTGAGGCCAAGGGGGTCTTGTTCAAAACCATGAAGGGTGAATTGTCCCTTCGCTGTTCCTCCCTTCGCCTGGTGGCCAAGAGCCTGCGTCCGCTGCCCGACAAGTTTCACGGGCTGCACGACACCGAGATGCGGTATCGGCAGCGATACCTGGACCTGATGGTCAATGCGGAATCCAAGCATGTCTTTCTCACCCGCTCCAAGGCTCTGACCGCCATACGCCACTTCATGGCAGAGAACGGCTTCCTAGAGGTGGAGACCCCCATGCTCCATCCCATTCCAGGCGGCGCGGCGGCCAAGCCGTTTGTGACCCACCACAATGCCCTGCACCAGGATATGTTCCTGCGAATCGCGCCAGAGCTCTATCTCAAGCGACTGTTGGTAGGCGGATTTGAACGCGTCTATGAGGTCAACCGGAATTTCCGTAACGAGGGCCTGAGTCCGCGGCACAACCCTGAATTCACCATGATGGAGTTCTACGCCGCCTACACGGACTACCAATGGATGATGAGCTTTACCGAGCAGATCATTCGCCAAGCCGCCATGGTGACCACGGGCTCTGCCGTGCTGACCTATGCCGGACAGACCGTCGATCTGGAAAAGCCTTTTGAACGGCTCACCATTGCCCAGGCCATCGCCAGACATGCACCTGAGATCAAGCCAGAGGATT
Source organism: Burkholderiaceae bacterium (assembly GCA_049418645.1). Lineage (GTDB taxonomy): Bacteria > Pseudomonadota > Gammaproteobacteria > Burkholderiales > Burkholderiaceae_A > Hahnella. Next base: position 1,796 of record JBMSJG010000028.1, read on the forward strand.
TGCAGAACAAGCAGGCCCTCACAGGCCTACTCCGCCAGCATGGCGTCGATGCCAACAAGCCGCCCCTGTCTCATGCGGGTCTGGGTGCGTTGCAGCTGGCCCTGTTTGAAGAGGTCGCCGAGCACAAACTCTGGCAGCCCACCTTCATCATCGACTACCCGGTTGAGGTCTCGCCACTGGCCAGGGCCTCTGATGCGAACCCCGAGATCACCGAGCGCTTTGAGTTATTCATCACAGGACGAGAGATCGCCAACGGGTTCTCAGAACTCAACGATCCCGAGGATCAGGCCGATCGGTTTAACCGTCAGGTGGCCGCCAAGGAGGCTGGCGATGAAGAGGCCATGTACTTCGATGCCGACTACATCCGTGCGCTGGAGTTTGGCATGCCACCAGCCGGTGGGTGTGGGATCGGCATCGATCGACTGATCATGCTGCTGACAGACAGTGCCAGTATTCGAGACGTGATTCTGTTTCCAGCGCTGCGACGAGAGGACTAGCGAGCCTACGACGCAGAGGATCCCTAGTGGTTCTCGCGTGCGTGGTTGATGGTGTAGCGCGGGATCTCGACCTGCAGATCTTGGTCGGCCACGGCCACCTGACAGGAGAGTCTGGACTGGGCGGTTAGTCCCCAGGCCCGATCCAGCAGGTCGTCCTCGTCTTCCTCCGACGGGGTCAGGCTGGCAAACCCCTGACGAATCACCACATGGCAGGTCGTACAGGCCTTGCTCATTTCGCAGGCATGCTCGATGGCGATCCCTTGAGCCAGCAGGCTCTCACAGAGGTTGGCCCCTGAGGCCACCTCAAAAGTCTTGCCCTCTGGACAAATGTCGACGTGCGGAAGAACTTGAATCTTGGGCATGACAGGTCCCGTTAGAGTTGATCGATGGACTGGCCGGTGAGTGCCATGGAGACAGCCCGGTCCATCCGGCGGGCAGCGAACGGTTCGCTGAGCCTGGAGAGCTGGTCGATGGCCCGCTTGAGCGCCTCGACTTGCTGGCCGCCGCAGACCGATCGAGCCGCCACCATTTCCTGATCCAGTTGCAGGCGCTCGTCATCAGACAGGAGGTCACCGTCGGCGGCCAGCGCCTGACTGAGTGACTCCAGCAACTGCTGCAAATCCACCTGATGCTCACGCAGTGCTCGAGCCTGCATGTCGTCCTTGGCGTGGGCATAGGCGTCTTGGAGCATCTGGGCGATCTCGCCATCCGACAGCCCATAGGACGGCTTTACTTGAACACTGGCCATCACACCCGTGCTGGTCTCCTGGGCGGAGACCGACAGCAGACCATCTGCATCCACCTGAAAGGTGACCCGAATACGGGCGGCACCAGCGGTCATGGCGGGCATGCCCCTCAGCTCAAACTTGGCCAATGAACGGTTCTGACTGACCAACTCCCTCTCCCCTTGCACCACATGGATGGCCATGGCGGTCTGACCGTCCTTGAAGGTGGTGAATTCCTGGGCACGGGCCACTGGGATGGGCGTGTTACGCGGAATGACTTTTTCGGCCAAGCCACCCATGGTCTCCAGACCGAGGCTCAATGGCAGGACGTCTAGCAACAGCCAGTCTTCGCCACTGCCATGGCCTGCCAAGAGATTGGCCTGCAGGGCTGCACCGATGGCAACGACCTCATCGGGGTTGATGTTGGCAAGCGGCTGCTGGCCAAAATACCGCGACACGGCCTGTCTGACATTGACCAGGCGTGTGGAACCTCCCACCAGGACCACGCCTTGGACCTGTCCAACCTGAAGGCCTGCATCCTTGAGGGCCTGTTCACAGGCCTGGAGGCTGCGGTCGACCAGGTCCTGGGTGAGCTCGGCAAATCTGGTCTGCGACATACGCGCGGTCAAGACCCCTGCGCTAGCCGTTGCCTTGGAAGAATCGTCCAGGGCATACGGGGCTTCGATCACCAGATCGGGCGCTGTCTGATCGCAGAGGGATTCCTTCACCTGCCTGGCTAGTCGAACCAGGCGCCGCCATTCAGCACGGGACAGCTGGGCACGATCCAACGCCCATTGGCCCATCCAATGCTCGGCCAGTCGTTCGTCAAAATCATCCCCGCCCAGCTCTGCATCCCCTCCCGTGGCCACGACCTCAAAGACCCCCTTGGTCAGTCGCAGGATGGAGATGTCGAAGGTGCCGCCGCCAAGATCATAGACTGCATACAGTCCTTCTGCCCCTGATTCCAGACCATAGGCCAAGGCGGCTGCCGTTGGCTCGTTGATCAGGCGCAAGACGCTGATACCTGCCAACTGGGCGGCATCCTTGGTGGCCTGCCGCTGGGCATCATCAAAGTAGGCCGGCACCGTGATCACCGCGCCCACCAGCTCATCGCCCAGCGTCTCTTCGGCCTGGCGGCGAAGCTGTCGCAAGATCTCGGCTGATACCTCTACTGGAGAGACTGCGCCCGCCGTCGTCTGAATTCTGACCTGACCAGCCTGTCCCGGTTCTTGAGCAGCCAACTGATAAGGCGAGCGTTGACGAATCGCATCGTCAACCCCACGGCCCATGAGGCGTTTGACCGAGGCTATGGTGTTCTTGGGATCCTGCGCAATCTGCTCCAGAGCCTCCCATCCCACCACGACTGATCCACCCGACTGATACCGAACCACCGATGGCGTCAGCCGACGCCCCTGTGCATCCGGCAGGACATCGGCCTGGGAGGAGCGAACCGCTGCCACCAAGGAGTGCGTCGTGCCCAGGTCAATCCCAACCGCCAGACGACGCTGGTGGGGAACGGTGGACTCACCTGGTTCGCTGATCTGCAGCAGGGCCATGGCTCTAACTTTCCAACAATTCTTGTTCGAACTTCTTCACAAACATCAACTGGCGAACCAGATCGGCAGCCTCGGCCAGGGCCCTCGGATCAGCGTCCCCCGATAACAGGGTCACGAGTCGAGCCTCGCCCGACTGCCAGAACTGATCGACCGCCTGGTGAAGGCTCGCCTTGTTCTGCGCCCTTTGGTCAACATTGGTTTCATCGCGAAGCTCATCCAGCGCTTCACGCCAAGCCATTTGAGTCATCAGAAACTCAGCCGGCATGCTGGTGTTGGATTCAGTCTTAAGATCGACCCCGTTGAGTGTCAGCAGGTACGTGGCTCGGGAGATTGGGTGCTTAAGGGTCTGGTGCCCCTCGTTGATCCGGGTACTCCACTGCAAGGCCATCCGGCGCTGGGCATCCCCACCGCCGGCAAACCGGTCCGGATGAACCACCGCCTGAAGACGCTTCCAGGCGGACTCGAGTTGGTCCAGGGCCAGGTCGTAGCTTCGGGGAAGACCAAACAGACTAAAAAAATCCTGAGTGAGCAGGCTGTTGCCCACGGGGGCCTCAGACCTGGAATGACTCACCGCAGCCGCACTCGTTCTTGACGTTGGGGTTGTTGAACTTGAAGCCCTCGTTGAGGCCTTCTTTGGCAAAGTCGAGCTCGGTGCCATCGATGTAGGGCATGCTCTTGGGGTCGACAAAGACGTTGACACCAAAACTCTGAAAGGTCAGGTCGGCCTGCTCTGGCTGGTCGACGAACTCTAACTTGTAAGCCAAGCCAGAACAGCCAGTGGTTCGAACACCGAGACGGATGCCTTGTCCCTTGCCCCGTTTTTCGATGAAGCGAGAGATGTGCTGGGCGGCTTTTTCAGTCAGCGTGATGGCCATGTTTTTTCTTGTAGTCTTCGACCGCCGCCTTGATGGCGTCCTCGGCCAGGATGGAGCAGTGAATTTTAACCGGTGGCAGCGCCAACTCATTGGCGATCTCGGTGTTCTTCAGGGCCATGGCCTGATCAAGAGTCTTGCCCTTGACCCACTCGGTCACCAGTGACGATGAGGCAATGGCGGAGCCACAACCATAGGTCTTGAAGCGGGCATCCTCAATCACACCCTGGTCATTGACCTTGATCTGAAGCTTCATCACGTCACCACAGGCTGGGGCACCGACCATGCCGGTGCCCACATTGGGGTCGTTCTTGTCGAGCGATCCGACGTTACGAGGGTTCTCGTAGTGATCAATGACTTTGTCGCTGTAGGCCACGGCTAACTCCTGAACTATGAATAGATGAAAAATGGTTTAGTGGGCTGCCCACTGAATGGTGTTGAGATCCACGCCCTCTTGGACCAGCTCCCAGAGCGGCGACATTTCACGCAGCTTGGCCACTTTGTCCTTGAGCAAAGCCACTGCAAAGTCGACGTCTTGCTCGGTGGTGAAACGACCCACGGAGAAGCGAATGGATGAATGCGCCAGCTCGTCGCTGCGGCCGAGCGCCCGCAAGACATAACTGGGCTCCAACGATGCGCTCGTACAGGCCGAGCCCGAGGAGACCGCGATGTCCTTGACGGCCATCAGCAGGGATTCACCCTCGACGTAGTTGAAACTGACATTGAGGTTGTGAGGAACTCGATGGGTCATGTCACCGTTGAGATAGGTGGCCTCGATCTGACTCAGACCGCTCCAGAGGCGATCACGCAGCATGCGAATGCGCTCGTTCTCGGTCTGCATTTCTTCTTTGGCAATCCGGAAGGCCTCACCCATGCCGACGATCTGATGGGTAGGCAGCGTACCGGAACGCATGCCGCGCTCGTGACCACCACCATGAATCAAGGGCTCCAGCCGCACGCGGGGCTTGCGTCGAACAAAAAGTGCACCGATGCCCTTGGGCCCGTATGTCTTGTGAGCGGAGAAGGACATCAGGTCGACCTTGAGCGTGGAGAGGTCTATCTGGACCTTGCCAGTGGCCTGGGCACTGTCAACGTGGAAAACAATCCCCTTGTCGCGACAGATCTCGCCAATGGTGGCGATGTCTTGGATGACACCGATCTCGTTGTTGACCAGCATGACCGAGATGAGGATGGTGTCGGGGCGGATGGCCGCACGCAGGTCATCCAGGTTGATCAGGCCATTCTCCTGGACATCCAGGTAGGTCACCTCGAAACCCTCTCGCTCCAGCTCACGGCAGGTGTCCAGCGTGGCCTTGTGTTCGGTCTTGACGGTGATCAGGTGCCGCCCCTTGTCCTTGTAGAAGTGGGCTGCACCCTTGATGGCCAGGTTGATGGACTCAGTGGCGCCAGAGGTCCAGACCAATTCCTTGGCATCACATCCCACCAAGTCGGCCACCTGACGTCGGGCGTTTTCGACGGCCTCCTCTGCTTTCCAGCCATAGGCATGGCTTCGGGAGGCAGGATTGCCAAAGTCCTGGCGCAGGAAAGGCAGCATGGCATCAACCACCCGAGGGTCAACGGGCGTGGTGGCAGAGTAATCCAGATAAATCGGGGTGTTCATCTTAGTAAGCAGCCTCTCGCTCTTCATGGAAGACAACATGTCGGGTCACTGGACTCTCGAGACCAGCAGACTGCTTACCCCGCTGCTCATTGACCAAATCTTGAAGGCTGATGCCATCCAAGAAATCGACCATGTGCCGATTGAGGCTGGCCCAGAGCTCGTGGGTCATGCAGACCTGGTCGTCATGGCAGTTTTGTTTGCCGCCACACATCGTGGCGTCAAGGGGTTCGTCCACGGCATAAATGATGTCGGCCACAGTGATGTCCTTGGCCGGTCTGGCCAGGCGGTAGCCCCCACCCGGTCCCCGCATGGACTCGACCAACTCGTGGCGGCGCAAACGACCGAACAGCTGCTCCAAATACGACAGCGAGATACGCTGGCGCTGGCTGATGGCTGCCAGGGTGACGGGGCCTTTTTCTTGGCGAAGGCCCAGATCGATCATGGCGGTCACGGCAAAACGACCCTTGGTGGTAAGTCTCATGGTTTGGCTCCTTTCGGATTCCCGACTGATTTACTAGGAATGTATCTTACTTGATCGTTTCACTCAAGAATTAGTTCCCCAGAAAAACCCGGGTGGCGACCAGGCCGCCATTGAAAAGGGGTGCCTGTGCACCCCTTTTCACGACCGATCCGCCCCTTGTGGGCTGACAGACCGACTAAGCCCTAGGCGGCAGCCACCATGCTGGCCCGACGACGGACCACTTCCATCAGCCCCGTGCAGGCGTCTTCGATGTAGTCCAGTGCGGTCTCAAAGCCCTGGGCGCCACCATGATAGGGGTCCCCAATGGTGGCGGCCTCGAACTCGGTGGCAAATCGCATCAGCAGTTGCAGTTTGTGCTGAAGGCCTCGGGGAGCCATGCGCTGCAGCAAGGACAGGTTGTCCCAGTCCATGGCCAGGATGTAGTCATAGGCCTGGAAATCGGTCAGTTCGACCTTGCGGGCCACATGGCTGCTCATGTCGTAACCACGACGAGAGGCAGCAGAGACAGCCCTGGCATCGGCTGGTTCGCCAATGTGAAAGGCATGGGTGCCAGCCGAATCTGCCTGAATCAGGCCCTGCAGACCAGCCGCCTTGATCATGCCGTCAAAAACGGCCTTGGCCGAGGGCGAGCGGCAGATGTTGCCCATACAGACAAACAGGATCTTGGTCTGGGCGGCTTCTGCGACCGTCAGAATAGGAGAGGAGAGGTTTTCGTTCTTCTTGGCAAGGCGGCTCATGATGCGGTTTCCTTTGAGTAATAGCCATACAACTTATGCAGCCCGGCTCGACAGACCGGGCTGGTGAGAAACATCCGGATCCTGGACCTGGTCGTGTAGCTGACCAGCCCCAAAGACACGGGCCTTTAACTGGGACAGGGCATCACGGGCCCTGGCCGCTTGTTCAAATTCAAGGTTGCGAGCGTGCTCGAGCATCTGTTTTTCGAGGCGGGCGATCTCTTTGGACAAGGCCTTCTCAGAGAGTTCTTCAAGCCCCTCCACCGAGACCGATTCCACCGCGCGGCGCTCGGCCACCGTCTTGGCCGACACGGCGCCATCGATCATGTCGCGAACAGCCTTGACTACGCCCTGCGGCACGATGCCGTGGGCCTGATTGAAAGCCAATTGCTTCTGGCGACGTCGAGCGGTCTCTTCCATGGCTCTTCGCATAGAGTCTGTCACCCGATCGGCATAGAGAATGGCCCTGCCCTCGATGTTTCGTGCGGCCCGGCCAATGGTCTGAATCAGGCTGCGCTCGCTTCGCAGAAACCCCTCTTTGTCGGCATCCAGAATAGCGACCAAGGAGACCTCCGGGATGTCCAGGCCCTCTCGAAGCAGGTTGATGCCAACCAAGACATCGAACCGACCGAGCCGCAGGTCACGGATGATCTCAACGCGCTCAACCGTGTCGATGTCCGAGTGCAGATAACGGACTCGAACCTGGTTGTCCGCCAGGTAGTCGGTGAGGTCCTCCGACATGCGCTTGGTGAGCGTGGTGACCAACACCCGAGAGCCCTGCGTCACGCGCTGCTTGATCTCACCAAGCAGGTCGTCCACCTGGGTGCGGGCTGGCCGGACTTCGATCTCGGGATCGATCAGGCCGGTTGGGCGGACCAGCTGCTCCACCACCGCCCCGCCCGACTTCTGGAGCTCGTAGTCAGCCGGCGTGGCAGAGACAAAAATAGCCTGACGCAGCTTGGGTTCAAACTCGTCAAACCTGAGCGGGCGGTTGTCCAGGGCCGATGGCAGCCTGAAGCCGTAATTCACAAGAGTCTCTTTGCGAGACCGGTCACCGCGGTACATACCACCGAGTTGGCCAATCATGACATGGCTCTCGTCTAAGAAGATCAGGGCATCTGCTGGCAGGTAGTCAATCAGCGTGGGCGGGGGTTCGCCGGCCGCGGCGCCAGACAGGTGACGGGTGTAGTTCTCGATGCCTTTGCAGAATCCGAGCTCAGCCAGCATTTCCAAGTCGAACCGGGTGCGCTGCTCGAGACGCTGGGCCTCGACCAACTTACCCTCCGACACGAATTGTTTGCTCCGCTCGACCAGTTCCTGCTTGATCGTCTCGATGGCCCGAAGCACGACCTCACGCGGTGTCACGTAGTGCGAGGACGGGTAAATGACGAAGCGAATGACCTTTTGCTTGACTCGACCAGTCAGCGGGTCAAACAGTTGGAGCGACTCCACCTGATCGTCAAAGAGCTCCACCCGCAATGCCAGTTCAGCATGCTCGGCCGGGAAAATGTCGATGGTGTCACCGCGCACACGGAAGACCCCGCGGGTAAATTCTGTGTCATTGCGCTGATATTGCATCCGAACCAGGTGGGCAATGAGTTCGCGCTGTGTCAGTTGGTCGCCCTGACGCAGAGCCATGACCATGGCGTGGTAATCCGATGGATTGCCAATGCCATAAATGCAGGAGACCGTGGCCACAATGATGGTGTCTCGGCGCTCTAGCAGACTCTTGGTCGCCGACAGCCGCATCTGCTCGATGTGTTCATTGATGGCGGAATCTTTTTCGATGAACAGGTCCCGCTGGGGCACATAGGCCTCCGGCTGGTAATAGTCGTAATAAGAGACGAAGTACTCCACCGCATTTCTGGGAAAAAACTCCCTCATCTCCGCATAGAGCTGGGCCGCCAGTGTCTTATTGGGGGCCAACACCAATGCGGGACGGCCCAGCTGGGCGATGACATTGGCCATGGTGAAGGTCTTGCCCGAGCCGGTGACGCCCAACAGGGTCTGGAAGCTCAGCCCGTCTTGAACCCCTTCCACCAGGCGTGCAATGGCCTCGGGCTGATCCCCCGCCGGGACATACGGCGCCATCAGCTCAAATGGGCTGGCGGCATGCTGCAGTGTGTCAATACCATGGGCCATGCTAGACTTTTATGACGTTGCGGTGACACCGCAAGTAACGAGAGCAAACGCGTATTTTCCCTGCACAAGGCCCAAATTTCCATTTCTTTTTTTGCGCCAGACCCCTTGACAAAAGGGCTTAAACGCAACCCCCACGACCATGACCCGCTCCATTTTTGATGCCGTAACCCTAGCCCCCCGAGACCCCATCCTTGGCCTAACCGAGGCCTATGTGGCTGATAACCGCCCCAACAAGGTCAACCTTGGGGTCGGCGTTTATTACGACGATAACGGCAAATTACCGCTACTTAACTGCATAAAGAAGGCAGAAGAGATCAGAATCGCCAGTGCACCCGCCCGTGGCTATCAGCCCATCGAAGGCGCGGCTGCCTATAACCAGGCCGTCGCCGGTCTGCTTTTCGGCGCCAACAGCCCACTGATCACTGAAAAGCGGGTCATTACCATCGAGACCCTGGGCGGCACAGGCGCCCTAAAGGTCGGCGCAGACTACCTGCATCGACTGCTGCCTGACGCCAAAGTAGCCATCAGCGACCCCAGCTGGGAGAACCACCGGGCCCTCTTTGAGATGGCCGGCTTTGATGTCCTGCAGTACAGCTACTACGACCCCA
>JBMSJG010000029.1:0-10724 GCA_049418645.1 Burkholderiaceae bacterium
TGCGCCTCGATGGCCGAAGCTCGGTCATTCTCGTCGGTGAGTTCGAAGTAGTTCTCGTTTTTTTCTAAAGCCATGTTGTCAGTCTCTGGTTTGTAATCGCCCAACGACGAAGGCCATCCTGCGGTGGGGTTGGCAGTCTATGATGAGCGCTGCTGATGACAATAGCATTTAGATTCAAAGGACCTAAAGCAAAACCGTGCGATTTTTAGCCGAAATCAGTAAAACCCTGGGGCTTGGGCTCTTGCTTTGCACTAACCTGGTGCATGCCAAGGGTCCTGCCGTGGACGACTGGCTCTCAGACTTTCTCCAGGTGGGTCTGCCCGCTGAGGCCGTTTCCTACTCTGTGACTGTGTTGCCTGTCGATCAGTCCAAGGACCGGGCCATTCATTTTGGCCATCGTGAGATGGTGGCCATGAACCCCGCCTCCACCATCAAGCTCGTCACGACAGCGGCCGCCATGGATTTGTTGGGTGCTGACTACCGCCCGGTGACCCGCTTCTTCGCGCTGGGTCCGATTCAAAAGGGTGTCCTCAAGGGCGGCCTTGGCATATTGGGCGGAGGTGATCCAAAGCTGGTGATCGAGGATCTGCAGACAATCATCGGGGAACTCAAGGCCAAGGGGGTTCGGCGCATCGAGGGGCGCTTTGTGCTCGACGGTAGCCGCTACCAGGAGCCGCTGGCCGACCCATCTGCCTTTGATGGGCAGCCCATGAAGCCCTATAACGTCCCGCCGCATGCAGCCATGGTCAATTTTAAGTCCGTGCGACTCGGCCTTTGGAGCGAAAAGGGCCGATGGCAGACCGTGGTGGAGCCCGAGTTGGCGGGGTTTCGGGTCGACCCTCAACTGCGTCGGGTGCAGGGCGGTTGCGACAAAAACCGGTTTGAGTTCCTGCAACCCTCGTCTGATGTCCTGCAGGTCAGGGGACAAATGGGTCTTCAGTGCCCTGGTTTTGAGCGCTACATCGCCCTTTTTGACCATGCCCAGTTTGCCTACCGCTTGTTTGCAAAGGCTTGGCGGGACGCGGGTGGCACCATCTCGGCCAAACCAGAAAAGGCCAAGATTCCCGACTCGGCTCAACTGTTGGTCAAATGGACCTCGCCAAGGCCCTTGTTGGAGACGATCTCCGAGATCAACAAGCGAAGCAATAACCCCATGGCGCGCTTGGTCTTTCTAGAGCTCTCCGCGTCGGCCAAGGGTGGTGGCACCCGCGCTGATGCGGTTGAGCGGGTGAAGCAATGGCTTACCTCGCAAAATCTTCGATTTCCAGAGATGGTCTTGGACAATGGCTCCGGTCTGAGTCGACATGAGAGAATTGCGGCAGACAGCCTGACCCGTCTCATGGTTTCTCGTCTGGGACAGCCCGATCCTTTTCCCTGGATCGACACGCTGGCCTTGGCTGGCCTAGAAGGCACGGTCAGGAAGCGCCTGAAAGATCAGCAGACGGTGGGCCGGGCATGGGTCAAGACCGGATCGTTGGACGATGTTCGGTCGGTCTCGGGCTACGCCCTGACCGATACAGGCCGGTGGGCCGTGTTCACGATTTTCGTGAACCATCCAAAAGCAGGGCTCTCAAAGCCTGTGTTAGATGAATTTATCCGGAAGTTGGTTAGTCGTTACTAGCTTCCATGCAACCCAGAGGCGGGTTTTAAGCCGACATGAAAGCAACTTCCCCAACAACTCGCGATGAATCCCCGGCCGGAGCCCCTCGCTTCGGCCTGGTGGTTCCCTCTCCCAAAGACGTCATGCACAGTCACGGCGTCGTGGTGATTGTGGGTCTATTGCTTGGGCTGTCGATTGTGTTGACGCCCGCTGGACGTGCGCGACTCGATGGCTGGGTCAGTGTGGTCTACGGCGCCTTGTCGTCGAGTAGTGTGGATTCCGTCTTCGTTGCCCTGCCGACTTCGCTGACTCCCGAGCAGGCCAGGGCCGCTCGTTGGATTGCCAACCGACATCGGGTCTCTCGCGGTGCGACCGAGCAGATTGTGGCGGCAGCCTTTGAGACAGCCAAACTCATGCGCCTGGACCCCTATTTGCTGCTGGCAGTCATCTCGGTGGAGTCTGGCTTTAACCCTCTGGCGGAGAGCCGAGTCGGTGCCAAGGGTCTGATGCAGGTCATGCCCGAGGTTCACAAGGACAAATTTGAAAACAACGGCGGCGTGCAGGCTGCTCTGCACCCTTGGGCCAATATTCAGGCTGGTGCGGCCGTGCTGCGTGAGTACCTAGATCGATTCAAAAGCACCGAAGCAGCCTTGCTGGCCTATGTCGGGGCTGGCCCAGGCGGGTCGTCTGAATACCCCACCAAGGTGATTGGCATTCGGGACCGCATTCGGGCGGCTTCGCAGGGCCGGGTCCTGGCTCAGACCAATACGGGGGATCCGACGGCTCCCGCATCGATCAGCGTTCGCACCGCCTCCTCGCTGTAACCAAATTCTGACAGCACCTCAAAGGCATGCTGACCCAGCATGGGTGCAGGTGCGCTCGTCGGATGACTGGGATGAGACGAGAACTTGATGGGGTTGCCGACCCCTCTGACTTGTCCTGCCTTCGGGTGCTCCGAGGTGACCACCATGTGCCGCGCCAGGGTCTGCTCATGGGTGAGTGCCTGTTCGACCGAATGAACCGGGCCTGCGGGTACACCAGCCACATCAAAAACAGCTTGCCAGTGGGCCACCGACTTTAGCCGCGTGACACGCTCAATCTCCGCAGTCAGTTCTTCACGATGGGCCATTCGGTCTGTGTTGGTGACGAACCGTGGATCTTGCCGCCACTCTGGGTGACCCAGTGCATCGGCAATGCGTTCCCAGTTCGACTGATTGGCGCCCCCGATGTTTAGAAAGCCATCTGCGCAGGCGAAGGCCTGGTAAGGGGCCGTGAGGGTATGGGCAGACCCCAGTGGCTTGGCCGATTCGCCCGTCGCAAAAAAAACGGCAGCCTGCCAGTAGGTCTGCTGGATGGCCGCCTCGATGAGAGAGGTCTCGACAAGTTGACCAAGGCCGGTTCGTCCACGTTCAACCAGGGCCGCCAGAATCCCAACCGCCGCCAAGATCCCCGCATTGATATCTGCGATGGAGTTACCGGTTTTGGCAGGTGGTGTATTGGGATGACCAGTGAAACTCATCAAGCCCGAAAAGCCCTGCGCGATCAGGTCAAAACCGGCAGCGTCGGCCATGGGGCCTGTGCGTCCATAGCCGGAAACGGCGCAATAGATTAGCCTGGGGTTGATGACTTTGAGTGTGTCGTAGCCAAGCCCCAGTTTCTCCAGGGTGCCCTTGCGATAGTTCTCGGTGAGGACATCACTGCTGGCCACCATACGGCGCAGCACCTCTTTGGCATCGGGATGCTTTAGATTGAGAGCGATGCCACGCTTGTTCCGATTGAGCACCAGAAAAGGGGCGGAGACGCCGTTGATCAGGGGTTCCTTGTAGCCGCGAGAATCATCCCCGCCGGGCATCTTCTCGACCTTGATGACATCGGCCCCCATGTCGGCCAGCATCATGCCGCAGGTGGGCCCAGCCATGATCTGCGCTAACTCCAGGACACGAATACCAGACAGTGGACCTTTACGGGTCGGATGGGTCGCAGGATTTGAGTGGTTGGCGCTGGGATAGGCGCTGTCAGCTGAGCCCATGTTATTGGCCTTTGAACTGGGGCGTCGATTTATTGAGGAAGGCTTCGACACCAATCTGGAAGTCGCGGGTATCAAAACAGTCGAAACATTCGTCGCGCTCGGCCTCGGTCAAGGGCGTCTTGTCTTGCAGTCGACGGGCGAACTTCTTGTGCCAACGCGCGACCAACGGCGCACCGGAGGCGATTCGCTGGGCCGTGTCACGGGCTTCGGCTTCTACCTTGTGGTCGTCGACCACTCGCGAGGCAAAGCCGATCTGCAAGGCCTCGTCCGCTCCAAAGATTCTTCCCTCGAGAAGGATCTCAAGCGCCTTGGACGGGCCGACCAACCGGGCCAGTGGTGCCATTTCGTCATAGGCCATGACCAACCCCAGGTTTTTGATGGGGGCACCGAAGCGACTGGACTGTCCACAGATTCGGACATCGGCCAGGGCAGCGATTTCCATGCCGCCACCCACGCAGATGCCATGGATTTGGGCCACGATGGGATGTGGGCAATTGGCCAATGCCTGGACCGTGCTGTGCATGACTTTGCCGTAGGCAATCGCCTGCGCCTTGTTGGCTCGCTCGGTGGCGAACTCTCCGATGTCATTGCCAGGAGAAAAAGATCGATCCCCCGCGCCCCTGAGTACCAGGCACCGGATGCTGAGGTCTTTGGACAGGCGCTCGACAGACTGGCCCAAGGCGAGCCAAAGCGGCTTGGTCATGGCGTTGAGTTTTTCTGGCCGATTGATGGTCAGGGTGACCACATCGCCCTCGCGGTGCTCCAAAAGAATGTTGTCCATGCGATGTCAGTTTTAACGGTAGAAGAGTTCAACCAGACCCATGCCAGTGATGGGCACATAGGTCACCAAGAGCAGGACTGCCAGCAGCACGCCGATGTAGTAAACGTTGCTACGGGTTACCTCCCAGACGCTGCATTTGGCAATCGAACTCGAAACCATTAGCACGCTGGCCACTGGTGGTGTCTGCTGCCCAATAGCCAGATTGAGGGTCACGATGATGCCGAAGTGGACTGGATCAATGCCGACCGCGTTGACCAGGGGCATCACGATGGGAACCACCAGGATGATGGCTGCCGCAGAGTGCAGAAAGACCCCGAGGAAGAGAAACAGGATGTTTAGTAAGAGCAGAACAACCAGCGGATCTTTGGTGAGAGCTGAGACGGCACCAGCCATCTGCTGAGGTGCCTGTATTTCGGTCAGTACATTCCCCAGAAGCGCGCTCGTCGCCACCATGAGCATGACGGTCGCTGTCTGAATGCCGCCCTCCATGACCGATGCCTTCAGGTGTGTCCAGTCTAGTTCTCGGTAGATCACGATTCCAACGAATAGCGCAGCAACCACTGCCAGTGCAGCGCCTTCGGTGGCTGTAACCACGCCGCCGAAAATACCGCCCAGGATGATGGCTGGCATGAGCAGGGCCCAGCTAGCCTCTTTGGCGGCCTTCAGAACTCGTCGTCCCGAGAAGCGCTCCTCGCGGGGGAGGTTGTATCGCTTGGCCAGGAAGTAGGACAAGACCATCATGCCAACGCCACCGAGAATGCCGGGCACGATACCGGCGACAAACAACTGCACCACAGACGCCTCTGCCATGACGGCATAGAGGATCATGGGGATGGAGGGCGGGATGATTATGGCCAGAGACGCGGAGGAGGAGGTAATCGCTGCGGCCATTGCTGCGGGGTAGCCTTTGCGCTTCATCTCGGGGATGAGGACCGAGCCCAGGGCAGCGACGTCGGCGACAGCCGATCCCGAGATCTCGGCAAAGAACAGCGACACGCCGATGTTGACGTGGGCAAGTCCACCGCGGATCCACCCGAACAGGGCCGATGCCAGGTTGATCAGGCGTTGTGAGATACCCGACGAATTCATGATGGCGCCGGCCAGGATAAAGAGGGGAATGGCCAGTAGCGGGAACTTGGTCGCGCCGTTGAAGACGACAATGGGGAGATTGGGCAGTGAATCCAGTCCCTGGAGTGCAACCATCGCGCCAGCGGCGACCAAGCCCAGCGAGACTGCAATGGGGACGTTGATCAGGACCAGCACCAGGACAACGGCGAAGAGTAGGAACATGGTGGACATCGCGGTGTTTCCTTTTGTCGCTAGTGGCTGGCCTGGGCATTTTGCCCAGAGCTTGAGAGGATTCGGACCAACTCATCAAATTCCGAGATCAGGATGAGGATCGATGAAATCGGTATCACCGACTGAACCACACTCATTGGAATATTGGGAAGGCTGGTCATGGTGTCGGTGGCCAGGATGGGCATGATCTGAAAGCCAACGATCGCCATGGCCAGGAAGAACCCGATGACCAAGACCTGCGCCAAGACCGCTAGCAGCTTCTTTGGAAGCGGTCCTAGGGTTTCGATGAGTTCAGGACAGCCCATGTGGGCTCTTTTGAAGGAGGCCAAGGCCGACCCGTAAAAGGTCAACCAGGCCAACAAGATGGAGGCCACCTCGTCATACCAGGACAGGGAGTGTCCCAGGGTCCGGAAGACGACGCCCAGCGTGACCTCTATGAAGAGAGTCACCATGAGCGCGAACACCAAGATCTCCAGGAAACGGCCGTAGACCTGGCGCCAGGGTCTGCACAGGGTGCAAGCCGGCGTGTCAGCGGACTGATGTGTGGACATGACGGATGGCCTCTGGTTGGTTAGCGGAGTGATTGGGCTTTGGCGATGAGGTCGCTGGCGCCTTTGACTTCTTTTCCAAACTCGTCATAGATCGCTTTGCTCGCGGCAACGAAGGCCTTGCTATCCACCTCGTTGACCTGCACGCCGGCTGCCTTGATCTTGGCCAAAAGATCGTTCTCCATTTCAGCCGCCTTCTTGAAGACAAAAGCCTGGGTCTCGACTGCTGCCTCTGCTAGCGCCTTCTGAACATCGGCGGGGTAACTGCTAAATCGTCTGGCACTGGCGGTGGGGAAGGCGGGGGTGTAGACGTGACCAGAGAGGGAGAGATATTTTTGGACCTCTTGGAACTTGGCGGAATAGATCTGGGTAAATGGGTTCTCCTGTCCATCCATCACGCCAGTCTGCAGGGCCGTGAAAACCTCTGAGAAGTTCATGGGGCTGGGGTTGGCGCCGTAGGCCTGGAACATCTTCAAGCGCCACTTGCCCTCTGGTGTCCGCAGCTTGATGCCTTTCAGATCCTCTGGCTTCACAATGGGACGCTTGTTGTTGGTGATGTGTCGGTAGCCGTTTTCCCAAACGCTCATGACCTTAAGACCTTTTTTCTCGGCAGCTGGCGCCAGAATCGGCTGAACAACCTCCTTTTCGATGCGCCTCATGTGGTCCCGATTTGCCACGAGGTAGGGCATATCGAACACGCCGAATAGATCAACCTCTGAGGTCATGACCGAAGAGGGGAGGGCAAAGTCCAGGGTCCCGAGCTTGAGTTTTTGAACCATTTCTTTGTCGCCACCGAGCTGGCTGGAGCCATAGACCACCACCTTGGCCTTGGAGCCGAGCTTGGCATTGGCAATCCGGGCGAACTCGTTGGCTGACAGGTCGAACAGAGATCCGGGATTGCCGACGTGGCCGAACTTGATCTCGGTCTGCGCCTGGACCGAGCCGAGGCCAGCCAGGCCAAGCCCGGCGGCCAGTGCGGTGGTTGCAAGGAAGTGGCGACGGTTTTTTTGAGTCTTCTGCATGGTGTTGTCTCCTGTGGATGTAATAGATGCAGCGGTTAAAAAAACGATTAAAAAAATGGATCAGCGGATAAACAGGCTCCTGGAGGGTTGTTCTTGGTTGCCCCGGCTAGGGATTAATGTGGTCAGGCCTTGGCGAGGTAGTTGATGGCGGCCTGGGTGCCGCCTTTTTTGTGCGGCACGCCAGCGGCCTCGAGGGCCATCTCAACACCGCCCAGAGTCCCCAACAGAGTCAGGTCGTTGAAGTCACCCAGGTGACCAATTCGGAAGACCCAGCCCGACAGTTTGGAGAGGCCCGTGCCGAGTGACATGTTGAATTTCTCGAGGGCGGTCTTGCGCAGGGCATCGGCGTTGTAATGGGTACCGTCCGGCTTCTTGGGCATGACCACTGCGGTCAAGGCCGGGCTGTATTCGGCAGGGTTTTGGCAGAGGACTTCTAGGCCCCAGGCCTCCACGGCTGCCCGTGTGGCTTGTGCATGGCGCAGGTGGCGGGCGAAGACGTTGGAGAGACCCTCCTCGTTGAGCATGTCGATGGCTTCAGCCAGGCCATACAAAATATTGGTAGCGGGTGTGGTGGGCCAAAAGCCGTTGGCATTGGCAGTCAGGATCTCGTCCCAGGCCCAGTAGGCCTTTGGCATGGTGTTGGTCTTGCTCACGGCAATCGCCTTATCGCTCACCGCGTTGAACGACAATCCCGGCGGCAGCATCAGACCCTTCTGGGATCCAGCGACCGTCACGTCCACGCCCCACTCGTCGTGACGATAGTCCACCGAGCCCAGAGAGGAGATGGTGTCGACCAGGAGCAAGGCCGGGTGCTTGGCGGCATCGATGGCCTTGCGAACCGCAGCGATGTTAGAGGTCACACCCGTCGACGTCTCGTTGTGAACGGCGCAGACAGCCTTGATGCTGTGGCCGGTGTCTTTCTTGAGACGCTCTTCGATGGCGGCAGCATCCACACCACGACGCCAGTCTCCGCCGATGAATTCGGGCTTGAGCCCCAGGCGCTCGGCCAGACGCTTCCAGAGGGTGGCGAAGTGACCGGTCTCGTACATGAGGACCTGATCACCGGGATTGAGGACGTTGACCAGTGCAGCCTCCCAGGCGCCCGTGCCAGAGGCCGGATAGATGACCACTGGATTCTTGGTGCCAAAGACCGGGCGGATGCCCTCCAGGATGCGCAGGGCGAGTTGCTGGAATTCAGGGCCCCGGTGGTCGATGGTGGGGAAGTCCATGGCACGCAGCACGCGATCAGGGACATTCGTGGGACCGGGAATTTGCAGGAAGTGACGGCCCTGGCCGATGCGGTTCAGGCTGGAGCGTGGGTTGATGCTATTGGTCAAGTCGCGTTGCATGATGGGTCTTTGTCTTTGGTGGGAATGAACGTATTTTGTATACAAAAATCTGGATACAATGTCGGTCATGACCAAAGCTTTGTCAACCGGGCAATCCCTCATCGAACGCCGCGGGCTGCATCAGGCTGTGGCCGATCGTCTACGCGAGGCCATTGTCGAGGGAGAGTTGCCGGCGGGTGCTCGGCTCAACGAGCGCCTACTCTGTGAGCAGATGGGGGTCTCGCGCACCCCGATGCGCGAGGCCTTTAAGGTCTTGGCCGGCGAAGGCCTGATTCGCCTGCTGCCCAATCGGGGGGCCGTGGTCCCCAAGATGACCATCGACGAGGTGGTCCAGGCCTTTGAAGTCATCGCCGCGCTGGAGAGCCTGTCGGGCCAGTTAGCCGCCGAGCGGGCCTCGCCGGCCCAGATCAAAAAGCTGCTCAAGCTTCAAGACGACATGGAGGCCGCCCATGCCGAGCAGGACCTCTCGCGCTACTACGCCCTGAATGCCCAGATTCACAACCTCATCAATGCCGCCGCCGACAATGCCACGCTGCAAGAAACGTATGCCTCGGTCAACGCGCGGCTGCAGTCGCTGCGCTTTCGATCCAACCTCGACAAAACCAAGTGGGACAAAGCTGTGAAAGAACACGCTCAAATCGCAAAGGCCTTCGCCAAGCGCGATGGCAACAGGCTCGGCCAGTTGTTGGCCGCTCACGTCAATGCCAAATGCCAGATTGTGGTTCGACTCTTGGAGGCTGATGCATGAACGCGCCAGCCATTGATCGTCGAGCCTTTCTGGCAGGATCTCTGCAGACTCGATTCTCACAATCACAGCTCGCCAGCCGACTGCGCCGGGAGGTGCAGGGTGACGTCTACTTTGATGAGGCCTCACGTGGCCGCTACAGTACCGATGCCTCGATCTATCAGGTCATGCCGATCGGTGTGGTGGTTCCCAAGACCCCTCTGGATCTGCGCATTGCCCTGGACATTGCCCGGGATGCGGGTGTGGCGGTGTTGCCTCGCGGTGGTGGCACGTCTCAGTGCGGACAGACGGTTGGGGAAGCCCTGGTCATCGACACCAGCAAATACCTGCGCAAGCTGCTGTCCGTCGACGTTCAAGCCATGCGGGCTGAGGTGCAGCCCGGTCTGGTGCTGGATCATTTGAATGCCCAGCTCAAGTCCAAGGGGGTCTGGTTCCCGGTTGATGTCTCCACGGCTGCGCAATGCACACTTGGCGGTATGACCGGCAACAACTCCTGTGGCTCTCGGTCTTTGCACTACGGCAACATGGTCCACAACGTGCTGGGCATCAACGCCATTCTGGAGGACGGCACACAGGCTTACTTCGGTCGGTTTGGAGACGGCGGTGACATGCAGTTGTCCTCGCGTCGGCTCTCGGAGCTGGTCCCTCGTCTCTTCCAGATTGCGGATTCGGTGAAACAAGACATCGGCGAGGTCTGGCCCAAGGTCATGCGTCGGGTGGGTGGCTACAACCTGGATATTTTTCATCCTCAGAGTGAGCGGCCCTACACCAGCGATGGCAGCCTAAACCTGGCGCACCTGCTGGTGGGCTCCGAAGGCACGCTGGCCACCTTTGAGTCAATTGCGCTCAAACTCTCGCCCCTGCCCAAGCACAAACGGCTCGGCGTGGTGAACTTCCCCACCTTCCAGCAGGCCATGTCGCTGACTCGACACATCGTGGGTCTCAAGCCAGTGGCGGTGGAGTTGGTCGATCGCACCATGATCGAACTCTGCCGCGCCAACCCTCTGTTTGCCCCCGTCATTGCCGACGCTCTGGTCGACGTCGGTGGACGCCCAACCGATGCACTGCTGCTGGTGGAGTTTGCTGGCGATGATGTAGACGCCCTGATGCATGGCCTGGATGACTTGGATGCCCTGATGTCCGACCACGGTCTGCCGGGGGCCACGGTCAAGATGGTCGAACCCGCTCGGCAGTCCGCGCTGTGGGAGGTCCGCAAAGCAGGACTCAACATCATGATGTCTCTGCGTGGCGACGGAAAACCCGTCTCGTTTATTGAGGACTGTGCAGTCCCATTGGAACACCTGGACGAATACACCGACAGCCTGACCAAGGTCTTTGCCAAACATGGCAC
>JBMSJG010000030.1:0-10012 GCA_049418645.1 Burkholderiaceae bacterium
TTGCGCGAGGAACTCATGAAAAAGGGGCCCGCAGGCCCCAAGGTCGAGATGAGTTACATCGGGGGCTAACCCCCGAAACACCCTGACGGCTTAACGCTGTTTGCTAGATTTCAGAGGACCGGGCAGAGAAGCGTAATACGCTGCCAAATCATTGATGTCTTCCTTGGAGAGTGCAGAAGCCATCCCGCCCATGATGGCGTTCTTGCGCTTGCCACTCTTGTAGTCGGCCAAGGCACGCTCGAGGTAGTCATGATGCTGCCCCGCCAGGATGGGATAGGTCTCATCCAAGCCCTTGACCCCATCAACACCGTGACAGGCCGCACAAGCAGCGGACTTCTCTTTGCCGGCTGCAATGTTGCCGGCCTGGGCCACACCCGCAGTCATCAGCAAGGCAGCAGCAACTGCAGAGATAAATGTGATCTTTGCCATGTGGATTCCTTACTTGCCTTGGGCGTAGAAAGCGGCCAGATCGGCCATGTCCTGGTCGGACAGTGAGCCTGCGATCGCCTGCATGCTGGGATGAGAACGCTCGCCAGATTTATAAGCCTGGAGGGCGGCTACAAAGTAAGCCTGGTGCTGGCCGGTGATTTTGGGCACACGATAGAGCACCGGAAACGCTGTCTTGTAGTTCTCAATGCCATGGCAGCCAATGCACATGGAGTTCTTTTTGGCGCCGGCAGCAACGTCACCCTTAACAGCTGGCGCGGCCGGTGCGGCGGCTGGTGCGGCAGCAGGCGCCTGAGCCCCCGCGACACCCGAGGCCAGCATCGCAGCCAGGCCAACTGCGGCGGCCATGCCGCTCACGGCTGCCTTGAAATTCGTCTGTTTCGAAACGGACATGTCATCCCCCTAAATTCGGACAGACGAATATTAGCATTTGATTTTTGTCAAAGTTTCCCGAGGCCTTTGAGCAAGAACCCATTGAGCCGGCGAACAAACTGGGCCGGATCCTCGGGCTGACCACCCTCTGCCAAGAGGGCCTGGTCATGCAGCAGCCAGACCAGGTCACGCAGGGTGTCCGAGACCCCATCGGTCACCTGTTGGCCATCGGCGCCAACGATCTGGCCGCCGGCTGACTCGGCCTCGGCGACCAGCGCCTGAACAATCGGGTGTTGGGCATTGAGCTCCAGAATCGGCTTGCGATCCGGTGCCTTCTGGCCGGCCGCTTTGAGAATGCGCTCCAGGTGTCCGCTCACGTCCTGCTCATCAGAGACCAGACAGCAGGCGGAGTCCGTCAGGCGCTGGCTGAGACGAACGCTCTTGACCTTGTCCCCCAGAATCTTCTGGGCCTTTTCCAGAGCAGACTTGGATGTCTTCTCGGCCTCTTTCAAAGCCTTCTCGGCGGCCTTTTCCTCGGCCGAGTTCACGGCATCTGACTTGACCTTGCTCAGGTCCAAGTCGCCCTTGGCCACAGACTGCAGGGCCTTGCCCTCAAACTCATTCAGGAAGGACAGCATCCATTCATCGATGCGGTCGGTCAGCAACAGCACCTCGATGCCCTTCTTGCGGAAGACCTCCAGGTGAGGGCTGGTTCGCGCCGCCGACAGGCTGTCGGCCGTGATGTAGAAGACCTTGTCTTGGCCCTCTTTCATGCGACCCAGGTAGTCCTTCAGGCTGACATCGGGCTCATCACCTGTGCTGGCCGTGCTGACAAACCGAGCCAGTCCCGATAGCCGTTCTTTGTTGGCAAAGTCCTCGCCAAAGCCCTCTTTCAGGCACTGCCCGAACTCTTTCCAGAAGACCTTGTAGTCGTCTGGCTTGTTGGCAGCCATGTCCTCGAGCAGGCCAATGATGCGCTTGGTGCATCCCTCGCGAATGGCCTTCACATCGCGGCTCTCTTGCAGGATCTCTCGGGAGACATTCAGGGGCAGATCCGAGCTGTCCACCACGCCACGCACAAAGCGCAGGTAGTTGGGCAGCAGCTGCTCGGCATCTTCCATGATGAAGACACGCTTGATGTAGAGCTTCAGGCCATGACGCTGCTGACGGTCATACAGGTCAAAGGGGGCCTTGCCAGGAATGTAGAGCAGCTGGGTGTATTCAGTGCGTCCCTCCACCCGGTTATGGGTGTAGGCCAGAGGATCCTCTAGGCCATGGGCAAAGCTCTTGTAGAAGGCCTTGTATTGCTCATCGGTCAGCTCCGACTTGGGGCGGGTCCACAAGGCCGAGGCCTGGTTCACCACCTCCCACTCGTCCTTCTCCACGTATTCGTTCTTCTTGTCATCCCAGTCGCGCTTGCGCATCTCAATCGGAATGCCGATGTGATCTGAGTAGCGCTTGAGAATCTCTTTAATGGTCCAGTGCGACAGCAGGTCGTCATGGCTCTTGGCCTCTTCTCCCTCGCCCTCTGGCTCGCGCAGGTGAAGGATGATGTCCGTGCCACGCTCGGCGCGCTCGACGCTCTCTAGGCTGAACTCACCAGTGCCATCGCTCTCCCAACGCACGGCGTCACCGGCTGGCAATCCAGCCCGACGGGTGATCACGGTGACATGGTCGGCCACGATAAACGACGAATAAAAGCCCACACCGAACTGGCCAATCAGCGATGAGTCCTTTGCTGAATCGCCCGAGAGTTTGGAGAAGAACTCCTTGGTGCCAGATCGGGCAATGGTGCCCAGGTTGTTGATCACTTCCTCTCGGCTCATGCCAATGCCGTTGTCGGAGATGGTGATGGTCCGAGCCTTGGCATCAAAGCCCACCCGGATTCGCATCTCGGCATCGCCCTCGAAGAGCTGGTCATCGGCCAGGGCCTCCACTCGCAGCTTGTCACAGGCGTCCGAGGCATTGGAGACCAGCTCCCGCAGAAAGATGTCTCGGTTGCTGTACAGCGAATGAATCATCAGATGAAGCAGTTGTTTAACTTCGGTCTGAAAGGCCATTTTTTCTTTGGACATACCCACTCTCCACTTGCCAAAAATAAGGTTGAGACACTCAGAAGACCTCGGCCGAGCACCTTTGGCCAGGCCAGATCCCTAGAACTTGAAAAACAAATGGGGGCGATGCGCCCCCATTTCAACCCCCAGCAGCCGCCCTTTTTAGGCGGGTCGCAGTTGCTTGGCCTTGAGCTTGGCCTCCAGCGCCTTGCCCTTACGAGCACGCTTGCCGACATGCACCAGCAGGTCCTTGCGGCTCATGGCCAGCTCGGTCCACTTGCCGGCCCTGCCCTCGCCGGCGATCACCAGACCAGACTCAGACACCGGACTGACATCCAGCAGCCCGTCCTTGGGCCCTTCCAGGGTCACCAGGCTGACGCCGCGGCCGCCAGTGGCCAAGACCTTGATCTCGTCTAGGCCGAATACCAAGAGTCGCCCGGTGGTGGTCAAGACGGCCAATGCCCCACTGCCGGGCTGCAGGGACCGGAGTACGACCGGCTGGTCACCAGCATCTAGGGTCATAAATTGCTTGCCAGCCCGGTTACGGGCCTGCAGACCCGCCAGCTTGGAGACAAAGCCCTGCCCTGCCTGGGTGGCCAGGACCACGTCGGTCTCCGCAGGACCCGCCAAGAAATGAACCAGTCTGCTGCCCGGCTCCAGCTCCACCATGGTGGTCATGGGGGCGCCATCGCCGCGGGCTCCTGGCAGTCCAGCCACTGAAACGCTGTAAGAGCGCCCGGTGTTGGACAGGGCTACCAGCTGATCGGTGGTGCGGCATTCATAGGTGGCATACAGGGCATCACCCGTTTTGAAATTAAAGCCAGCAGGATCGTGGCCATGGCCCTGACGCGATCGCACCCAGCCATTGACCGAGACCACCACCGTCACCGGCTCGTCGACCACCGGCATGTCCACCGTGGCGCGGCTGGCCTGTTCGATCAGGGTTCGGCGATTGTCACCATAGGTCTTGGCGTCTTCGGCGATCTCTTTGCCAACGGCCTTGCGCAGGGCCTTTTCGTTCTCGAGCAGATGCCGAAGCTTGTCCGCCTTGTCTCGCAGCTCCGCGAGTTCTTTTTCGATCTTGATGGCTTCTAGCCTGGCCAGCTGGCGCAGACGAATCTCGAGGATGTCCTCGGCCTGCACCTCGGTCAGTCCGAATCGCTGCATGAGTGCCGGTTTTGGGTCATCACTCTCGCGAATGACTGCGATGACCTTGTCAATGTGCAGCAGGGCAATGGAGCGGCCCTCTAGGATGTGAATCCGACGCTCAGCCTGTTCCAGACGATGGCTGCTGCGACGGCGCACCGTCTGAACCCTAAAGTCCACCCACTGTGACAAGACTTCGGCCAGCGACAACGAGCGCGGGCGGCCCTGATAGTCCACGGCCACCAGGTTGATGGCGACTGAACTCTCTAGGCTGGTGTGGGCCAGCAAGACCTTGACGAACTCCTCTCGGTCTACCTTGGAGGTCTTGGGCTCAAAGACCAGCCGCACGGCTGCATCCTTGCCAGACTCATCGCGAACCGAATCCAAGACACCCAGCACCAGTGATTTGAGCTGTTGCTGCTCGGCCGTGAGGGACTTCTTACCAGCCTTGACCTTGGGATTGGTGAGTTCCTCAATTTCTTCCAGGACCTTTTGAGACGACACCCCGTGCGGCAACTCCTGCACCACCAATTGCCACTGGCCTCTGGCCAGATCCTCATAGACCCAACGGGCTCGCGTCTTGATCGAGCCCCGACCGGTCTCGTAGGCCTGGGCAATCTCCTGGGCGGAGGAAATAATCTGACCACCACCCGGAAAGTCAGGACCGGGCATGTGGGCCAAGATGGCTGGCACATCAAGATCCGGCCTCTCCAATACAGCCATGGCGGCCGCCGCCACCTCTTTCAGGTTGTGCGGCGGGATCTCGGTGGCCATGCCCACGGCAATGCCTGAGGCGCCGTTGAGCAGACAGACGGGCAGACGAGCGGGCAGGCGAAGCGGTTCTTGGAAGGAGCCATCGTAATTGGGACCGAAATCGACTGTGCCCTCGTCAATCTCCGAGAGCAGCAACTCCGAGAACTTGGTCAGACGCGCCTCGGTGTAGCGCATGGCTGCAGCCCCATCCCCATCTCGCGAGCCGAAATTGCCCTGGCCATCGATCAGCGGGTAGCGAACCGTAAAGCCCTGTGCCAGACGGACCAATGCGTCGTAGGCTGACTGGTCCCCGTGTGGATGGAACTTGCCCAACACGTCACCCACCACACGAGCTGATTTCACCGGCTTGGCCGCTGCATGCAAGGACATGCGATCCATCGCAAACAGAATGCGTCGCTGGACTGGCTTCATGCCATCGCACAGATCAGGCAAGGCCCGTCCCTTGACGACCGACACCGCATAGTCCAGGTAGGCCCTCTCGGCAAAATCGGCCAGAGAGAGGGGATCCCCGTCGGCATCGACCCCCAGGTGGGCCGAGGGTGGCGGCGGCGATACTGGCGCGTCTAGCGAGTCAAACAAGTCAGCGGTTGGATCCGTCTGATCACCGGGTTGATTCTGTCTGGGCATTTAAACGTCTACCTCCACCTCATGGCCTTTTTCCTCCAGCCAGGCCCGACGGGCCGAGGCTTCTCCACGGCCCATCAACAAGTTAAACCGAGAGACCGTGTCCTCGTTCGTGTGAAAACCCAGGTTCACCGGCATCAGTCGACGCGTATCTGGATTCAGTGTGGTCTCCCACAACTGCTCGGCACTCATCTCACCCAGGCCTTTGAAGCGAGAGATGGACCAGGCCTTCTCGGTTAACCCTTCCTGACGCAGTTTGTCGAGAACGTGGGTCAATTCGCCCTCATCCAGGGCGTAGATCTTGCGCGCAGGCTTTTTAGCCCGCGCCTCGACATCGACCCGGAACAGGGGTGGCCGGGCCACGAAGACGTGCCCGGCTGATAGGAGTTGGGGAAAGTGTTTGAAGAACAGCGTCAGCAACAGCACCTGGATGTGGGCACCATCCACATCGGCATCGGACAGGATGCAGACCTTACCGTAACGCAGGCCAGACAAATCCACGGTGTCGTTCGGACCATGCGGATCCACACCCAGGGCGACCGCAATGTCATGAACCTCTGCATTGGCAAACAGACGATCACGCTCGGCCTCCCAGGTATTCAAGACCTTGCCGCGCAGGGGCAGGATCGCCTGAAACTCTTTGTCACGTCCCATCTTGGCGGAGCCACCGGCTGAGTCACCCTCCACCAGAAAGAGTTCGTTGCGTGACAGGTCAGTGGACTCGCAGTCCGTGAGCTTGCCAGGCAGAACCGCGACGCCCGAGCCTTTTTTCTTCTCGACCTTCTGAGCAGACCGCTGACGCGTCTGCGCCGCCCGAATGGCAAGCTCGGCGATTTTCTTACCGGCTTCCACATCGCCATGCAGCCAAATCTCAAAGGGACCCTTGACCTGCGAGGAGACCAGACGCAGGGCATCCCGACTGGTGAGCTTTTCTTTGGTCTGTCCTTGGAACTGAGGATCCAAGACCTTGGCCGAGAGCACAAAACTGGCACGGGCAAAAACATCTTCCGGCAGCAGCTTGACGCCTTTGGGCAACAAACTGTGCTGCTCAACAAAGCCTTTGACAGCAGCAAAGAGCCCCTCGCGAAGGCCAGCCTCGTGGGTACCACCAGCCGAGGTGGGAATCAGGTTTACAAACGACTCGCGAACAACGCCGCCCTCTGCGGTAAAGGCCACCACCCACTGAGCGCCCTCTCCTTCAGCAAAGGTGTCATCCTGCGGCCCCACATAGCCCTCGGCCGCCCAGGCCGGCACCACCAAGGGTGCATCGGCGAGCGATTCCATCAGATAGGCGGACAGGCCGCCGTCATAACGCCAACGCTGAACCTGGCCGGTCTTCTCGATGGTGAGTTCGGTCGTAACACCCGGCAACAAGACTGCGCGGGCCTTGAGACTCTTGGCCAGCTCGCCCAAAGGGATGGTCTTGTCATCAAAATACTTGGCGTTGGGCCAGACCTGGACCTTGGTGCCGTGCTCACCTTTGGCGGGTGAGAGCTTTTTGAGAGGCGCTACAACGGCACCTTCCTCGAACCCGATCTGCCATTGGGCGTCATCTCGCCAGACCGTGACCTGAAGCCGATTTGCGAGGGCGTTGGTCACCGATACACCGACGCCATGCAGGCCACCGGAGAAGGCATAGGCGCCGCCGCTTCCCTTGTCGAACTTTCCGCCGGCATGGAGGCGGGTATAGACGATCTCCACCACGGGGACTTTCTCCTCCGGGTGCAGGCCCACGGGAATACCCCGACCGTCATCGGCCACGCTGACGCTGCCATCCAGGTGCGCCACCACGGCAATGGTCTTGGCATGGCCCGCCAGAGCCTCGTCCGCCGCGTTGTCGATCACCTCTTGGATGATGTGAAGCGGGTTCTCGGTCCGGGTGTACATGCCCGGCCGCTGTTTAACTGGCTCGAGTCCTTTCAGGACCCGAATCGAGGATTCGTTATAGCTACTCTTGGCCACAAAAATATTTTTTAAAAAAGTTATCCCCAGCGGGTGTGGAAAACCTGGGGAAATGTTTCAGAAAGATCACCAGTCATGGGCGTCAGGCTGGTTTGGTCATTTTTTGACCACCACACCCCACTCAACTTGACACCCTTTTTTTTGCTGTTCTCGATGCCCTCTTTTGACTACGAAATGGGGCGATCCGAAATCAAAACACCATCCGCATCGGCCAGACACCACTCGCCTGGACGAACCATCACACCAGCCATGTCAAGCACCACATCAAGGTGCCCCTGGCCCGTGCGCAGACAGCGACGGGGATGCGTGGCAATGGCCCAAATGCCCACCTGACAGTCAATCATCTCGGCCACGTCTCGAACACAGCCGTGGACCAAGACACCCGCCCAACCATTGCGCTCGGCCAACTGAGCCAGGTTGCCGCCAACCAGGGCACAACGGTCACTGCCACCGCCATCGACCACCAGAATGCGCCCCTGACCTGGGGTCTCCAGCATCTGGCGGACCATGGCGTTGTCCTCGAAGACCTTCATGGTCACGATGGGGCCTGACATCACCTCGGCCCCGCCGTAGTTTTGGAAGACTGGTGGCAACACCCTCAGGCTGCCAGAGAGAAGACGGTCCTCAGAGGCATCACAGACATCCGGGGTGGCGGGTGGCTTGGCAGACTGCCGGGCGGACCCCCTGTTGCCATGGCCACCGTGGGCACCCTGAGGGCCTCGGGCCCGTCCATCCTGTTGATGTTTCATGATTTGTCATGCTCCCCTGCTCTAAATTGACCCAAAGTATGCCTGAGCCAGGGATGCGCCCCGCCGCCCGTCCGGGCTCACCGGCTTTGCGTTGGATCAACAAGCCTTTGTTCGGGCATGGGTTTTGCCCAGAAACGCGCCACAATACGACCCCATATGAGCTCACTCTTTGAATCCCTCTCCACCGGGCAAGTCGCTGTCCTTCTCGGCATCTTGGTTGGACTGATGTTTGGTGCGCTGGCCCAGCAAAGCCGCTTTTGCCTGCGGTCGGCCTGTATTGAGTTCTGGCGTAACAAGCCGTCGGCGAAGTTCGCCATCTGGCTCTTTACCTTTTCCACGGCCCTCTTGCTCACCCAATGGATGATCCAGGCTGGTCACTTGAACACGGGCAGCATTCGTCAGCTGGCCTCGACAGGCTCGATGAGCGGGGCCATTGTTGGAGGAACCTTGTTTGGCATCGGCATGATTCTGGCCAGGGGTTGTGCCAGTCGTCTGTTGGTGCTGTCTGGCACGGGTAACCAGCGTGCCCTGATTGCGGGCCTCATCGTGACCGTGGTCTCGCAGGCCTCACTACGCGGCGTGCTCTCTCCCCTTCGCGAGGACATCTCGACATGGTGGTTGGTGGATGCCAGTCAACGCAATCTCGCTCTGTTCCTGCCCTCATGGGCGCCCGTGGCCCTGGCCGTTGTCCTATTCCTCGCGGCGATCTGGCTGGCCACTCGCGCCACTCAGAAGGAACCACGCTGGCATCAAATCGCAGCCATTGGCGTGGGGGCCTCGGTGGCGTTGGGCTGGGGCCTGACGGCCTGGCATGCGAGCTGGTCCTTCGATGTCGTGCCCATCAAGAGCGTGAGCTTTACGGGACCCTCGGCAGACACCCTGATGGGCCTGATCAATGAGCCGGCCCTGCCCCTCTCATTTGACATTGGCATTGTCGTGGGCGTCTTTGCAGGCGCTTTCTTTGCTTCAGTCTTGGCGGGTGAATTCAAGCTGCAGGTCTTTACCAGTGAGACCGGCCTGTCGCGCTACATCTTCGGCGCAGTGCTCATGGGCTTTGGCGGCATGCTGGCCGGTGGCTGCGCGGTTGGTGCCGGCGTCACGGGCGGCGCCGTGATGGCGCTCACCGCCTGGGTGGCCTTGCTCTTTATGTGGCTGGCAGCTGGGCTGACCGATGCCCTGGTCGACAAGAAAAGAGAGCTGGCAACTGGGCATTAGGCCCAGCCCCAAAAACTGCAGAACTAGGCAATCGCCAAGCTGCCTGGTCCTACCAAGGCCAGGACCGCACCAGTGGTCAGCTGAGACCGCAGGCGAAGCCAATCCTGCGGCAGCCCCAGGCTCTGGTAGTGCATGCTGTCGAACACAAAGACAGCACCATAGGCCAGAGCCAGACCCAATAGCCGGTAACCGCCCGGCAAAAAGAACAAGCCACAGCCCACCAGTGCAGGCAGCACGCCAAACACCAGTAACTTCTTGCGCAGATCAGCCGACAAATCTGGTGCAGTCATGGCGAACCCCCAGTGAACCGCACCCAGAAATGCCAGAATCGCCACGGCGTAGACTGACAGCCCGACAAAGGCCAGGTTGCGCAGATTGGCGTCTTGAGAAAACAGCACCGCAATGCTGAGTGCGTAAAAAGGCACCAGGCCGCCAAACCCCAGGATTCTCATCAAAGGCATTTGTCCGTGCAGGTCATTGCTTGCCGCCATGGTCTGGGTTCCCTTACTGTTATCGGATCCTGAATATGCCATGACCGCTCGACCCATGTCATCGCCATCCCAACCCACACCGCTCGAACTCCGAAGCCTGCCAGGTCCTTTCAAAGCCCTCGTGCTTGGCGCCTCGGGCACCATCGGGTCGGCATTTGTGAACACCCTGAGTCAGATG
>JBMSJG010000031.1:0-9895 GCA_049418645.1 Burkholderiaceae bacterium
AGCGAGACAACATGGCGATCGACGGCATTCTCAAACAAGGCTTCATCACCACCACGGCTGATCAGGTCATCAACTGGACGCGTACCGGCTCGCTCTGGCCCATGACCTTTGGTCTGGCCTGCTGCGCTGTCGAGATGATGCATGCTGGCGCCTCGCGCTACGACCTCGATCGCTTTGGCGTGGTCTTTCGTCCCAGTCCCCGCCAGTCCGACGTCATGATCGTGGCCGGCACCCTGTGCAACAAGATGGCGCCAGCGCTGCGTAAGGTCTACGACCAAATGCCAGAGCCGCGATGGGTGATCAGCATGGGGTCCTGCGCCAACGGCGGTGGCTATTACCACTACTCCTATTCGGTGGTCCGTGGCTGTGATCGGATTGTGCCGGTTGACATCTACGTGCCTGGCTGCCCGCCGACCGCAGAGGCGCTGCTCTACGGCATCATCCAGCTCCAACAAAAAATCAAGCGCACCAACACCATCGCGCGCGACTAGTTCAGGAACCAGACTGCCACATGGACGCAAACCAAACCACTGCTGCCGATCAGACGCCAGACAACCAGGCTGCGGGCAACCCACTGGTCAGTCGGGTCCATGGCCTGGCGCCCAACCTCACCGTGACCGAGAGTTATGGCGAGGTCACTGTCACCGTGCCAGCGGCCAGTTATCAGGCGCTGGCCCTGTTGCTGCGAGATCAGCCTGACCTGCGGTTTGAAACCCTGATCGACCTCTGTGGTGTGGATTATCAGGGCTACAAAGATGGTCAGTACCAGGGTCCTCGATTTGCCGTGGTCACCCATTTGCTGTCTGTCCAGCACAACCGTCGGATTCGGCTACGCGTCTTTGCACCCGATGACCACATGCCGGTGGTGGACTCACTGACCGAGGTCTGGCCCGCCGCCAACTGGTATGAGCGCGAAGCCTTCGACCTGTTTGGCATTGCCTTTCAGGGGCATCCCGACCTGCGTCGTCTCCTGACCGACTACGGCTTTATTGGCCACCCATTCCGCAAGGATTTCCCGCTCTCTGGCTATGTTGAGATGCGTTACGACCCCGAGCAAAAGCGTGTGGTCTACCAACCGGTCACCATTGAGCCAAGAGACATCACCCCGCGCGTGATTCGAGAAGAGAGTTATGGCCGACATTAAGAACTACACCCTGAACTTTGGGCCGCAGCACCCGGCAGCCCACGGGGTTTTGCGTCTGGTGCTCGAGCTCGATGGCGAGGTCGTCCAGCGAGCTGACCCGCACATCGGATTGCTTCATCGCGGCACGGAGAAGCTGGCCGAGTCCAAGACCTTCTTGCAGTCGGTGCCCTACATGGATCGTCTGGACTACGTCTCGATGATGTGCAACGAGCACGGCTATGTCATGGCCATCGAGAAGCTCTTGGGGGTCGACGTACCCATCCGGGCCCAGTACATCCGGGTCATGTTCGATGAGATCACCCGCATCCTCAATCACCTGCTGTGGATCGGCGCTCATGGTCTGGACGTTGGTGCCATGGCGGTGTTTCTATATGCCTTCCGCGAGCGCGAGGACCTGATGGACTGCTACGAGGCGGTCTCGGGTGCACGCATGCACGCCGCTTACTACCGGCCAGGTGGGGTCTACCGTGACCTGCCCGACACCATGCCGCAGTACACGCCCAATCGCCTGCGCAGCAAGCGTGCGGTGAGCAAGCTCAATGAAAACCGCACAGGCTCGTTGCTTGACTTCATCGAAGACTTCACGCGGCGTTTCCCCAAGTGTGTCGACGAATACGAGACCCTGCTCACCGACAACCGCATCTGGAAGCAGCGTCTGGTCGGTATTGGGGTGGTTAGTCCCGAGCGGGCCCAGGCCTTGGGATTTACCGGACCCATGCTGCGCGGCTCTGGCATTGCCTTTGACCTGCGAAAGCACCAGCCCTACGAGGTCTACGACCAGCTCGACTTTGATATTCCGGTGGGCACCGAGGGCGACAGCTACGACCGCTACCTGGTTCGCATGGCCGAAATGCGCCAGAGCAATCGCATCATCGCCCAGTGCGTGAAGTGGCTGCGCGAGAACCCCGGCCCAGTGATGACCGATAACCACAAGGTCTCGCCGCCGGCCCGGGTCGAGATGAAGTCCAACATGGAAGAGCTCATCCACCACTTCAAGCTCTTTACCGAGGGCTTTCATGTACCCGAGGGCGAGTGCTATGCCGCGGTCGAACACCCCAAAGGGGAGTTCGGCATCTACCTGATCAGCGATGGCGCCAACATGCCATACCGCGTCAAGATTCGGGCCCCGGGCTTTGCCCACCTGCAGGCCCTCGATGAAATGTCCCGCGGCCACATGCTGGCCGACGTGGTCACCATCATTGGTACCCAGGACATCGTCTTTGGAGAGATTGACCGATGAGCACCATCAAGCCCACTCAGATGGCCCTCAGTGAGCAGCCCGTGCGTCAGTTGTCTGATGACGCCTATGTGCTTATCGATCGTGAGTTGGCCAAATACCCAGCCGACCAGAAGCAGTCTGCCGTCATGAGTGCTCTGCGAATCGCCCAGACCGAGCGCGGCTTTATTACCCCAGAGATCGAGGCCGACATTGCCCACTACCTGGGCATGCCACCCATCGCAGTCCACGAGGTCGCCAGCTTCTACACCATGTACAACAACGGCCCGCATGGTCGCTTCAAGATCACGGTCTGCACCAATCTGCCCTGTGCCCTGCGCAACGGCAACCAGGCGGCCGAGTACATCAAGGCTCAGCTGGGCGTTGGGTTCGGCCAGACCACCGCCGATGGCCTGTTCACGCTCAAAGAAGGCGAGTGCATGGGAGCCTGCGGCGATGCGCCGGTGATGCTGGTCAACAACCACCGCATGTGCAGCTGGATGTCCAACGACAAGATCGATGCGCTGCTCAACGAGCTGCGCGCGCAGGCCAGTCAGAAAGGAGCCGCCTAATGGGTGCTGCTGACATCTCTGTGATCGACACCTGTTTCCATGGTCGTCACCTATCGCCTCAGATCCTGGCCGACCTGGCGCCAGATGCCTGGCACCTCAAGGACTATGAGGCCCGTGGCGGCTATCAGGCGCTCAAAAAGATTCTCGGTGTCGACGGTGGTCCTGGCATGACCCCAGAAGAGGTGATTGCCCAGGTCAAGGCGGGTGTGCTGCGTGGTCGCGGCGGGGCCGGCTTTCCGACAGGTCTGAAGTGGAGCTTCATGCCCGCCAAGCTGCCCATCCAAAAGTACCTGATCTGTAACTCCGATGAGGGCGAGCCAGGCACTTTTAAAGACCGGGACATTCTTCGCTACAACCCACACATCGTCATCGAGGGCATGGCCATTGCTGCCTATGCCATGGGCATCACAGTTGGCTACAACTACATCCATGGCGAGATCTTCTCGACCTATGAGCGGTTTGAGCAGGCCCTGGAAGAGGCCAGGGCGGCTGGGTACCTGGGCGACAACATCATGGGCAAGGGCTTTAAGTTTCAACTCCATGCCCACCACGGCTATGGCGCCTACATCTGTGGCGAAGAGACGGCCCTGCTCGAGTCCATCGAGGGCAAGAAGGGCCAGCCGCGCTTCAAGCCACCTTTCCCCGCCAGCTATGGCCTGTATGGCAAGCCCACCACCATCAACAACACCGAGACCTTCGCGGCGGTGCCCTGGATCATTCGCAACGGTGGTGAGGCCTACCTTGCCGTTGGCAAGCCCAACAACGGCGGCACCAAGATCTTTTCGGTCTCGGGCGATGTCAACCTGCCTGGCAACTACGAGATCCCCTTGGGCACGCCTTTCGCCAAACTATTGGAACTCGCCGGTGGTGTGCGCAATGGCCGCAAGCTCAAGGCCGTGATTCCCGGTGGTTCTTCCATGCCGGTGTTACCCGCCGACATCATGATGGCCTGTGACATGGACTACGACAGCATCAGCAAGGCCGGCTCCATGCTGGGCTCCGGCGCTGTGATCGTCATGGATGACAGCCGATGCATGGTTCGCAGCCTGTTGC
Organism: Burkholderiaceae bacterium; assembly: GCA_049418645.1. Classification (GTDB taxonomy): domain Bacteria; phylum Pseudomonadota; class Gammaproteobacteria; order Burkholderiales; family Burkholderiaceae_A; genus Hahnella. Next base: position 3,986 of record JBMSJG010000031.1, read on the forward strand.
GTCTGTCTTACTTCTATTACGAAGAGTCTTGCGGCCAGTGCACGCCCTGCCGTGAGGGAACCGGCTGGCTCTGGCGCCTGGTCAAGCGGATCGAAGAGGGGCAGGGCACCATGGCCGACCTCGACCAGCTCAATCGGGTGGCCGACAACATCCAGGGCCGCACCATCTGCGCCCTTGGAGACGCAGCCGCCATGCCGGTTCGGGCCTTTCTCAAGCACTACCGTCACGAATTCGAACACCACGTCACCCACAAGACCTGTGCGGTGCCCGATTACATCTAGGCAGCGACGCGAACATGATTGAACTTGAGATCGATGGTCAAAAGGTAGAGGTGCCTGCTGGCAGCATGGTCATGGATGCCGCCAACCAGTTGGGCATCTATGTGCCCCACTTCTGCTATCACAAGAAGCTCTCGATCGCGGCCAACTGCCGCATGTGCCTGGTCGAAGTCGAAAAGGCACCCAAGCCCCTGCCGGCCTGTGCCACGCCGGTGTCCGCGGGCATGAAGGTCTTCACGCAGACTGACAAGGCCAAGCAGGCGCAGAAAAGCGTCATGGAATTCCTGCTCATCAACCACCCCTTGGATTGCCCCATCTGCGATCAGGGCGGTGAGTGTCAGCTCCAAGACCTGGCCGTTGGCTATGGCCCATCGGCCTCCCAATACGTCGAAGAAAAGCGGGTGGTCTTTCACAAGTCCATGGGCCCGCTCATCTCCGCCGAAGAGATGTCCCGCTGCATTCACTGCACCCGCTGTGTTCGATTCGGTCAGGAGATCGCAGGCGTCATGGAGCTCGGCATGCATGGCCGAGGCGAACATTCCGAGATCATGTCCTTTGTCGGCAATGCCATTGAGAGCGAGCTCTCCGGCAACATGATTGACATCTGCCCGGTGGGCGCGCTCACCAGCAAGCCTTTCCGATACAGCGCCCGCACCTGGGAGCTCTCGCGTCGGCGGTCGGTCAGCCCGCACGACAGCCTGGGTGCCAACCTGGTGGTGCAGTCCAAGTCTGGCGTGGTCAAGCGCATCGTGCCCTTCGAGAACGACCAGGTGAACGAGTGCTGGATTTCGGATCGCGACCGCTTTGCCTATGAAGGCCTCAACAGCGACGACCGTCTCACGGTGCCCATGATTCGCAACGACCAGGGGCAGTGGGTGGAAGTCAGCTGGCAGAGCGCCCTGGCCAAGGCGGCCGACCTGTTGCGATTGGCGTCTGGCCGCGGTGCCAACAAGATTCGGACCCTTGCGGCCCCCATGGCCACGCTAGAGGAACTCGGGCTGGCTGCTCGCATCACCCGTGGCCTGTCCAGTGATGCCATCGATGCTCGTCCCTCGCTCTCAGAACCAGCCTTCGACAGCCACGTCTCGGGCGTACCCAGTCTGGGCATGCCGGTAGAAGAGATCAGCAGCCTGGAGCGTGTGCTGGTCGTGGGCAGCAGCCTGCGCTCCGAGCAGCCCCTCATCGCCCAGCGTCTGCGCCAGGCCACCAAGAAGGGTGCCCAGGTTCACCAGCTCCATGCAACGGCCCAAGACCTGCTCATGCCAGTGCACACCAGCCTGGTCAAGGCACCCGGTCAGTGGCTGGCTGCACTCGACAGTCTGCTGCTGGCATCTGCCGCAGCCGGCGCCGGTGCCTTGCCGGCTGGCTTTGTGGCCCAGCCGACTGCCGACGCCAAAGATGCACAGATCGTCTCGGTGGTGGCCTCACTGCGGTCTGCGCCGACGGGTCCTCTCAAGGCGGCCATCCTGATCGGCGCCGACCTGCTGGCCCATCCCTTGGCCTCTGAACTCGCAGCCCGCGCTCAGGCGCTGGCCGATCTGCTGGGCGTGCGCTTCGGCGTCATGCCGGCTGGCGGCAATGCGGTGGGAGCCTACCTGGCCCAGGCCCATCCCAAGTCAGGTGGTGCCAATGCCCACGAGATGTTTGATGACCCCTCAGCCGCCTTCCTGTTGATCCATCTGGAGCCAGCTCTGGACTGCGCCGACGGCCCCCGCGCCGTCTCGGCCCTCAAAGGGGCCCAGAAGGGCATGGGCGTTGTAGCCCTCACGGCCTACAAGTCCGCCGTCTCCGATGTGGCCAATGTCATGCTGCCCATCACCCCCTACACCGAGACCTCGGGCAGTTTCGTGAACCTGGGTGGACGTCTGCAGTCCTTCCAGGCGGCGGTCTCCCCCCGTGGTCAGGCGCGTCCTGGCTGGAAGGTGCTGCGGGTACTCGGTAACCTGCTCAACCTGCCGGACTTCGAGTTCGAATCCAGCGAAGAGGTTCGCGACAGTCTGCTGCCCGGTGCCATGGCTGGCGAGCGTCTACCAGGACTCTCGGTGCGCTTTAGCATGGGCGCCTCGGCTGGGCAGGCTGCCAGCGAATCGGCAGCCCAGGCAACTTCGGCCAGCGCCGCAGCCGGTCTCTTTGAGCGAATGGGGTCAACGGGTCTGTACCTCACTGACACCATTGTCCGCAGGGCGGCCTCGCTTCAACAGACTCGCCAGTCCGCCACGCCCAAGGCTGTCTTCTCTGTGGAGGATCTGGCCACCATTGGTGGGGCACCCGGCATGATGGTTCGAATTCGACAGGGTCGCCAGGAGCTCTTGCTCGAGGCCGCTGCCGACGCCCGTCAGGCCAACGGCGTGGTCAGCATTCTGACGGGCCATGGTCAAGCCGCCGCTCTGAATCAGCGTTGGGGTCAGGCTCAAGTCGCAGTGGTCACCCAACAGGCTGCGGCTTAAAGACAGAGAACAGGCACAGTACCCATGAACGATCTGCTCACTCAGTTTCAAGCCTTTGGTAGCGACCTGCTGGGTGGTGCCTGGCCGGTGGCCTGGACCCTGATCAAGATCATGGCGGTGGTCTTGCCCTTGCTGGGGGCCGTCGCCTATCTCACCCTTTGGGAGCGCAAGCTCATAGGCTGGATGCACGTTCGACTCGGGCCCAACCGAGTCGGCCCTCTCGGTCTGCTGCAGCCCATCGCCGATGCGCTCAAGCTGCTCACCAAAGAGATCATTCTGCCGAGCGCTGCCAACAAGGGCCTCTACCTGCTGGCACCAGTCATGACCATCATGCCAGCCCTGGCCGCCTGGGCGGTCATGCCCTTTGGACCCGAGGCCGTCTTGGCCAACATCAACGCAGGCCTGCTCTTTTTGTTGGCCATCACCTCCTTAGAGGTCTACGGCGTGATCCTGGCCGGTTGGGCGTCTAACTCCAAGTACGCCTTCCTGGCCGCCATGCGCGCCTCCGCCCAGATGGTCTCCTATGAACTCGCCATCGGCTTTGCCCTGGTGGTGGTGCTCATGGTGAGCGGTAGCCTCAATCTGACCGACATTGTTCAAGCCCAGGAGAAAGGCCAATTCGCAGACCTCGGGCTCAACTTCCTGTCTTGGAATTGGCTGCCCTTGCTGCCCGTGTTCGTGGTCTATTTCATCTCCAGTGTGGCCGAGACCAACCGCCACCCCTTTGACGTGGTCGAGGGTGAGAGCGAGATTGTGGCGGGCCACATGGTGGAGTACTCGGGCATGTCCTTTGCCATCTTCTTCCTGGCCGAATACGCCAACATGATTCTGTTGTCGGCCCTGGCCTCGATCATGTTCCTCGGTGGCTGGAGCGCTCCCGTCGCTGCTCTCGATTTCATCCCAGGCTGGATTTGGCTGGGCCTCAAGACCTTCCTGGTGGTGAGCACCTTTATCTGGATGCGGGCCTCGTTTCCGCGCTACCGGTATGACCAGATCATGCGCCTTGGCTGGAAGATCTTTATTCCCGTGACCCTGGTCTGGCTGGTGGTGATCGGCATCTGGATGCAGACCCCCTGGAACATCTGGCACTAAGTTCGGACCTAAGGCGACCAACCCATGTCATCCATCGTTCAGTTTTTCAAGTCCTTCCTGCTGCTGGAGATGCTCCAGGGCATGGGCGTGACCCTGCGCAATCTCTTTGCCCGCAAGATCACCATCCAGTACCCCGAAGAGAAGACACCCGCCTCTCCGCGCTTTCGTGGTCTGCATGCCCTGCGTCGCTACCCCAACGGCGAAGAGCGCTGCATCGCCTGCAAACTCTGCGAGGCCGTCTGCCCAGCCAAGGCCATCACCATTGAGTCGGCTGTTCGCGAGGACGGCAGCCGTCGCACCACCCGTTATGACATTGACCTCACCAAGTGCATCTTCTGTGGCTTTTGCGAAGAGAGCTGCCCGGTCGACTCGATTGTTGAGACCAACATTCACGAGTACCACGGCGAGAAGCGTGGTGACCTGTATTTCACCAAAGAGATGCTTCTGGCGGTGGGCGATCGGTATGAGCAGGACATTGCCCGTGCACGCGAATCCGACGCCAAGTACCGATAAGCCATGACCGATACCCTGACGCTTTTCTATATCTTTGCGGCCATTCTGGTCTTCGCGGCCTTTCGGGTGATCACCGCTCGCCATCCTGTGCACGCAGCGCTCTACCTGGTGCTCAGTTTCTTTACGGCCGCAGCCATCTGGCTCTTGCTCAAGGCTGAGTTCCTGGCCATCACCCTGGTGCTGGTCTATGTGGGTGCGGTCATGGTGCTCTTTTTGTTCGTGGTCATGATGGTGGACCTGGATCTAGACAAGCTCCGCCAGGGCTTTTGGCAGAACGCCAAGGTCGCCTTGCCTGTGGGACTGCTGATCGTGTTTGAGATGGGGGCCATCTTGCTGCGCAGCTTCCAGGTACCGGAGTCGGCCGTGCCGCTGGCCAAGCCCATCAGCAACACCAAGGCGCTGGGTCAGGTGCTCTACACCGACTACTTCTTTGCCTTCCAGATTGCCGCGGTCATCCTGCTGCTGGCCATGGTGGCGGCCATCGCGCTGACCCTGCGCCATCGCAAGGACGCCAAACACCAGGATCCCGGTCAGCAGGTGCGGGTTCAGGCCAAAGATCGCCTCAAGATGGTTCAGTTTCCCAAGGCTGGTCAGTCCGCTGACTCACAGACCGCCAGCTCGAAAGGAGAGGGCGCATGATCACCCTGTCGCATTACCTGGTCTTGGGCGCCATTCTGTTTGCCATCAGCATCGTTGGCATCTTCATGAACCGGCGCAACCTGATCGTGCTGCTCATGGCCATCGAACTCATGCTGCTGGCCGTCAACCTGAACTTCGTGGCCTTCTCCCATTACCTGGGCAGTCTCGATGGTCAGGTCTTTGTCTTTTTCATTCTGACGGTGGCGGCAGCCGAGTCAGCGATCGGTCTGGCCATCCTGGTCATCTTGTTTAGAAATCTCAAAACCGTCGAGGTCGAGCGCCTTGACGAGCTGAAAGGCTAGGGCATGCAGTCTGTCTATCTTCTGGCCGCATTGGCCCCCTTGGCCGGCGCGATTCTGGCGGGGTTCTTTGGGCAGTCTATTGGTCGGGCCAACAGCCACCGGGTGACCATCGCCGGTGTGGCTGTCTCGCTGATCGCTTCGGTCTACGTCTTGATGGATGTGCTGGGCGGCAATGTCTTCAATGGCACGGTCTACACCTGGGCCACGATCGGCGGCATCCGCATGGAAGTCGGCTTTCTGATCGACAGCCTGACGGCCACCATGATGGTGGTGGTCACCTTTGTCTCGCTGATGGTGCACATCTACACCATTGGCTACATGGAAGAAGACCCAGGCTACGCCCGGTTCTTTTCTTACATCTCGCTCTTTACCTTCAGCATGCTCATGCTGGTCATGAGCAACAACTTCCTGCAGCTCTTCTTTGGCTGGGAGGCGGTGGGCCTGGTCTCCTACCTGCTCATTGGCTTCTGGTTTAAAAAGCCAACCGCCATCTATGCCAACCTCAAAGCCTTCTTGGTCAACCGCGTGGGTGACTTTGGCTTCATTCTGGGCATCGGTCTGCTGCTGGCCTATACCGGCAGCCTTGGCTACAGCGATGTCTTTGCCCAGTCGGGCAGTCTGGCCAGCCAGACCATTGAG
>JBMSJG010000032.1:0-9791 GCA_049418645.1 Burkholderiaceae bacterium
GCCTGCATGCGAGAGGTCTGCTGCCCCATGGTCTGCAGAACACCCTCGCGCTGCTCATCGGTCATGGGAATGGTCTGCAGGGTCTCGACGTAGCCGGCGACCACTGTCAGAGGGGTCCGCAGCTCGTGAGAGACGTTGGCCACAAAGTCCTGGCGCATGGTCTCGAGCTTGTCGATCTGCGTGATGTCGCGGGTCAGGGCCAGGCGGTCACTCTGGCCATAGGGCACCACTTGAACCTGCAGCACCCGGCCAATGGTGGGCACGTTGCGCAAGACCACCGGCTGGTCCCAGGCTCTGCCCTCCAGGTACTGCCCAAAGTCGGGGTGGCGCAGGATGTTCAAAAGACTACGACCATAATCCGCCGGCACCCGAATCCCCACCTGTCGGCAGGCCCGCTCGCTGGCGTAGGTGACCTGGTTATGAGAGTCCAGGGCAATCACCCCATCTGGCATGGCCTCGGTGGCGCTTCGGAAACTCTCGAGGGACGTCTTGAGCTGGGCCTGCTGACGCTCGTAAGACTTGGCCAGTCGATAAATGGCGGAATAGAGAATGTCCCAGGTGCCCAGGCCTCTGGGGGTCTTGGCCAGCCGAAAGTCGCGCAGCCAGCTGTTGAGTTTTTGCAGGTGCCAGAGCTGAAAGACCACCCAGACCACCAGGCAGCCAAAGGCCACGACAAAGGCGGCATAGCCTCCAGCCAGGCTCTTGATGAGCAAGGCAAACAGCAGGATGCCCAGGGCCGTGATGCTGACGCGAATCCAGAGACCGGCCATGTCAGAAACCCATTGGCTCAGTAAACCGGGCGAGGCCGAGTCATGGCCTCAGACCAGGACTCGCTCGATGCCGCCCTGGTTGGCGTTCTGAACGTACTGCTCCAGCCACTGCTCACCCATGAGGTGACGGGCCATCTCGACCACGATGTAGTCGGCCTGCACGCCCGTGTCGCCGGTGTAACGGTTCAAGCCCTGCATACAAGATGGGCAGGCCGTGAGGATCTTGACGTCCTGAGAGGCGTCTTGGGCTCGCAGCTTGTCAGCGCCTTTGCGCATCTCTTCTTCTTTACGGAACCGCACCTGGGTGGAGATGTCGGGACGGGCAATGGCCAGCGTGCCGGACTCACCACAACAACGGTCGTTCTTTTCGATGGTGCCGTTCTGGTCACTGTTCATGAGGGCATTGACCACCTTGATGGGGTTGTGCTGTTTCATGGGGCTGTGACAAGGGTCGTGATACATGTACTTGGTGCCGGTCACGCCCTCGAGCTTGACGCCTTTTTCCATGAGGTACTCGTGGATGTCCAGGATGCGGCAGCCCGGGAAGATCTTGTCGAATTCATAGCCTGCGAGTTGGTCGTAGCAGGTACCGCAAGAGACCACGACCGTCTTGATGTCCAGGTAGTTGAGCGTATTGGCCACGCGATGAAAGAGCACCCGGTTGTCGGTGATGATCTGGTCGGCCTTGTCGAACTGACCCGACCCACGCTGGGGGTAGCCACAACACAGGTAGCCTGGTGGCAGCACCGTCTGCACGCCGACCTGCCAGAGCATGGCCTGGGTCGCCAGGCCCACCTGGGAGAAGAGGCGCTCGGAACCGCAACCGGGGAAATAGAAGACGGCTTCCGATTCGCTGGTCGTGGCCTTGGGATTGCGAATAATGGGCACGTAGCGAGAGTCTTCGATGTCCAGCAGAGCCCGCGCGGTCTTCTTGGGCAGGTTGCCTGGCATCTTCTTGTTCACAAAGTGAATGACCTGCTCTTTGAGCGGGGCGCGACCCACCGTCGCCGGAGGCTTGGCTGTCTGCTTTTTGGCGAACGACTTGAACAAATCAGCAGCGATGCGCTGGGCCTTGTAGCCCCAGTCGATCATGACCTTGCGTGTCAGGTTGATGGTCTCTGGATTGGTGGCGTTGAGGAACAGCATGGAGGCGGCTGTACCCGGGTTGAACTTCTTCTTGCCCATGCGGCGCAACAGGTCGCGCATGTTCATCGAGACCTCGCCAAAGTCGATGTCGACTGGACAGGGTGTGAGGCACTTGTGACAGACCGTGCAATGGTCGGCCACATCACCGAATTCATCCCAGTGGGCCAGGCTGACGCCACGACGGGTCTGCTCTTCGTACAAGAAGGCTTCGATCAGCAGCGAAGTCGCCAGGATTTTGTTGCGAGGTGAATAGAGCAGGTTGGCGCGGGGCGAATGGGTTGCACAGACTGGTTTGCACTTGCCGCAACGCAGGCAGTTGGCAAAGGAGTCGGCAATCGAGCCAATGTCGCTCTGCTGCAGGATGAGGCTCTCGCCCTCCATGAGGCCAAAGGACGGCGTGTAGGCGTTGCGCAGGTCGGCGCCGGCCAGCAGCTTGCCAGCGTTGAAGTGCTGGTTGGGATCGACCTTTTGCTTGTAGTCGGCAAAGGCCTGCATCTCGCCTGGGCTTAAGAACTCGAGCTTGGTGATGCCAATGCCATGCTCACCCGAGATGACGCCATCCAAGTCCTTGGCCACCTGCATGATGCGGGCCACGGCCACATGGGCCTCTTGCAGCATGTCGTAGTCATCGGAGTTCACCGGAATGTTGGTGTGCACGTTGCCATCACCCGCATGCATGTGCAGGGCGACGAAGACGCGTGAACGCAGCAGCTTTTTGTGGGTGGCCTCGAGCATCTCGAGCACGGGCGCATAGGCGGTGCCTGGAAACAGGGCCCGGAAGCCGGCGCGCAGCTCACGCTTCCAACTCACGCGAAGGGTGTGGTCTTGTAGCAAAGCCGCCAGGGTCTGGCCCTGCTTGTCGGTCGCAATAGCCGACAGATCCATCCCCAGTTCGGTGAGCTCGGCGGAGGCCTGGCTGAGCGTCTGGTCTAGGTTGGCAAACAGATAGGCCCAGCGGGACTCCACCTGTTTGAGCAGGCTACCCGCCTCGTCGAGGCGACGATCGAGCTCAGCCTGACGGTCTTGCTGCGTCTCGCCGTCTTCGGTCTTGTTGAGCAGCAGCACACCACGCACCTGGGCGTCATTGAGGGTCTGACGCAGGGCCCGGGTGAGCTTGAGCTTGTTGGAAATGGACAGCTCGATGTTGATGCGCTCGATGGCATTGGTGTACTCACCCATGCGCGGCAACGGAATGACCACGTCTTCGTTGATCTTGAAGGCATTGGTGTGTCGAGCGATGGCAGCGGTACGGGCCCGGTCTGCCCAGAAGGCCTTGCGGGCCTCGGGCGAGATGGCAATAAAGCCCTCGCCAGCGCGGCCATTGGCCAGGCGAATCACCTCGGAGCCCGCACGGGCTACCGCATCGTCATCGTCACCGACGATGTCCCCAATGAGCACCATCTTGGGCATGACCCCACGCTTGCTCTTGGTCGAGTAGCCCACCGCGCGCAGGTAGCGCTCATCGAGGTGCTCGAGGCCAGCGAGCAAGGCGCCGCCCGGCTTGGTGTCGAGGAAGTCTTTGATCTCAACGATGGAAGGCACAGCGTCCTGGGCATTGCCAAAGAACTCAAGGCAGACCGTGCGAATGTGTTTGGGCATGCGATGCAAGACCCAGCGGCAGCTGGTGATCAGTCCGTCGCAGCCTTCTTTTTGAATGCCCGGCAGGCCCGCCAAGACCTTGTCGGTCACGTCTTTGCCCAGACCCACGCGACGGAATTTGTAGCCCTCGATCTTGAGCAGCTCGCGGCTGAGGGGCTCGCCCCGGAATGCGCCGTAGGCGCCCTGGGCCACATACTGATTGGGCTTGTAGCGGGTGAGCTCGAACTCGGCCCACTCGGTGTCATGGATCTTGCCCATGTTGTGGTTGAGCCGAGTGACCTCGAGCCAGTTGCCGTCGGGGTCGACCATGCGCCAGGAGGCCAGGTTGTCGATAGCGGTGCCCCAGAGCACAGCTTTTTTGCCACCCGCGTTCATGGCGATGTTGCCGCCCACACAGGAGGCATCGGCCGAGGTGGGGTCGACGGCGAAGACCAGGCCTGCGGCATCGGCCGCATCAGCGACACGACGCGTGACCACGCCGGCGCCGGCAAAGACTGTGCCGACTGCCCGGTCAAGGCCTGGCAGGGTGAGATGCTCGACCAGACCCAACTGATCCAGCTTCTCGGTGTTGATGACCACCGAGCGGGGCGTGAGCGGAATGGCGCCACCGGTGTAGCCCGTGCCACCTCCGCGTGGAATGATGGTGAGGCCCAGTTCGATACAGGCACGCACCAAATGGGCCATCTCGCCCTCGGTATCGGGGGTGAGCACGACAAAGGGATACTCGACTCGCCAGTCGGTGGCGTCGGTGACATGCGAGACACGGGACAGGCCGTCGAACTTGATGTTGTCCTTGTGGGTGTGACGCAGCAGTTTTTTCTCAACCCGCTTGCGCAAGGCAGCGGTCTCGTCGAAGTCCTTGGCAAACCGGGTCACCGCAGCGCGGGCCAGACCCAGCAGCTCGACCACATGGGCACTGCGCTGCTGGTCTTCAGCCGATTGGGCTGAAGGGTCTCGGCGACGGTCCACCTCGTTGAGTCGATGATGCAGGGCATCGATCAGCTGCGCCCGCCGCTTGGGGTTTTGCAGCAGGTCATCCTGCAGATAAGGGTTGCGTGCCACCACCCAGATGTCGCCCAGGACCTCGTAGAGCATCTTGGCCGAACGACCAGTGCGACGCTCCTGACGGAGCTCGGAGATCACCTGCCAACCGCGCTCCCCCAAGACCCTCAGGACGATCTCGCGATCGGAGAACGAGGTGTAGTTGTAGGGAATCTCACGCAGGCGAGACTCGGCAGGACCACCGGTCTGGGCCAGAGGATTCAGCAGGGCTGGGTGAAGGGGGGCGTTCATAGAACCCCTTATTCTAGACGCTTGCAGGGGCCTAGAAGGCTGCTGGCTCAGGCAGATGCCCGCATAGCCCTACGATGGGCTGCAGTTTGTGGCCAAAGCCTTACACTTGCGCCATGGGAGCGGATTACCTACGAAAAATACTCAATGCCCGCGTCTATGACGTGGCGCTGGAGAGCCCTTTGGAAAAGGCGCCCTCGCTCAGTCGCCGCCTGGGCTGCCAGGTGCTGCTCAAGCGCGAGGACATGCAGCCGGTCTTCTCCTTCAAGCTGCGGGGGGCCTACAACAAGATGGCCCATCTAAACCCGGAGCAGCTGGCTCGAGGGGTGATTGCGGCCTCGGCCGGCAACCATGCCCAGGGCGTGGCCCTGGCCGCCCAGCAGCTCAAATGCCGGGCTGTGATCGTGATGCCTGTGACCACCCCCAGCGTCAAGATCGAGGCGGTGCGCAACCGAGGGGCCGAGGTCGTCCTGTCTGGGGATTCCTACTCCGATGCCTATGGACATGCGCTGGAGCTGCAGAAAGTGCAGGGCCTGACTTTTGTCCACCCCTTTGATGATCCGGATGTGATCGCGGGCCAGGGCACGGTGGCCATGGAGATTCTGCGCCAGCATGCCGACCCGATTGATGCCATTTTTGTGGCGGTGGGCGGTGGTGGCTTGATTGCAGGCGTAGCCGCTTTTATCAAGCAGTTGCGGCCCGAGACCAAGGTCTACGGGGTGCAGACCCTAGACTCCGACGCCATGGCCCAGTCGGTCGAGCAAGGCAAACGGGTCGTGCTCAAAGACGTGGGTCTGTTTTCGGACGGCACCGCCGTCAAGCAGGTTGGCGAAGAGACCTTTCGGCTGGTGCAGAAATACGTCGATGGCTTTGTGCGTGTGGACACCGATGCGGTCTGCGCAGCGATCAAAGATGTCTACGAAGACACCCGAGCCATTGAGGAGCCGGCTGGTGCGCTGGCCATTGCGGGCCTGAAGGCCTGGGTGGCCCAACACGGCAGCACCGTGACGGAACATGGCCAGAGCCGGCCAAGAACCCTGGTGGCGATTGCCTGTGGCGCCAACATGAACTTTGATCGGCTGCGGTTTGTGAGCGAGCGCAGCGAGATCGGTGAGCAGCGTGAGGCGGTCTATGCGGTCACCATCCCCGAAGAGCGCGGCAGCTTCAAGACCTTCTGCAGCCTGCTGGGCGAGCGCAACGTCACCGAGTTCAACTACCGAATTGCCGATGCCAACCAGGCCCACATTTTTCTGGGGGTCTCGGTGGCCAATCGCGACCAGGCCACTCAGTTTGCGGATCGCCTGCGCAAGGCGGGCTTTGCCACCATCGATTTGTCCGATGACGAGGTGGCCAAGTCTCACCTGCGGCATATGGTCGGCGGTCGGTCGGCCCTGGCCCGCAACGAGCGGCTCTATCGGTTTGAGTTTCCAGAGCGGCCCGGTGCGCTGATGCGTTTCCTGACCAACATGAACCCCAGCTGGAACATCTCGCTCTTTCACTACCGCAACCACGGGGCCGACTACGGTCGGATTCTGGTCGGTCTGCAGGTGCCAGAGCAGGACGAGGCCGAATTCTCAGCCTTTTTAGAAGGGCTGGGCTACCCCTACTGGAACGAATCCGAGCACCCCGCCTACCGGCTGTTTCTGGGCTGTCAATAATCTGCACAGGGCAAACGCCCATCTAAGTCCTACCCTAGGCGGTCTTACAACAGAGCTGAGGGTGGCTGAGGTGGGAGACGTGTCTGAGCAGGCCAGAGCGCGAATAGCGGTCGTGGAGGACGACCTGGCATTGGGTCAGCAGATTGTGGATGTGCTGGCGCAGGCTGAACTGGCCGGGCAGTGGTTTAAACGCGGACAAGATTTTGTCGAGGCCTGTGGTGATCCAGGCGCCTTTGATGCGGCGCTGCTGGACATGCGACTGCCGGACATGACCGGACTGGCTGTCTTAGAGCGCCTGTCGAACCGGGCCCCTCCGGTGGTCATGCTCACTGGCATGACTGAAGAGTCTGGTTTGATTAAAGCCTTTGAGTTGGGCGTACACGACTATGTCTTCAAACCCTTTCGAGCCAGCGAACTCGTGGCAAGGATCAGGGGGTTGGTGCGTCGGACGCGATCCGGACGGGGTGATGAAGACACCGGGATGACCGGTACTGCTCTGCTGACGGATCACCCTGCTTATGCCAGCCTGACCGAGAAGGAACGTGGCTGCGCGGAGATCTTGCTGGCCCAACTGGGCCAGACCGTCAGCCGAGACACCTTGCGCCGGCAGGTCTGGCGGGGGCATCAGGCCGTGACCAGTCGCAGCATTGACACCCACGTCTCTCGCGTCCGAACCAAGCTGGGCCTGGTGCCAAGCGCTGGTTTTGAGCTGGCATCGGTCTATGGCGTGGGCTATCGGCTGCAGAAACTCGCCTAAAACCAGGCCAGTTCTCGTAGAATCAAGGCCTTATGCAGTTACTGGCATTTGGCTTAAACCACACCTCGGCACCACTGGCGATGCGCGAGCGCCTGGCCTTTCCTGGCGACGCCCTTCGCAATGGTCTGGCCGACCTGCGTTCGGCCATCGGCAGCGTAGCGCCTGAGCAGGCGCTTCTGTCCACCTGTAACCGCACCGAGCTCTACTTTGCCTCTCATCAGCCGGAAGACGCCCGGGCGCAGGCCCTGGACTGGCTGGCCCACCGATCGCAGGTTCGGGCGGTGGATCTGAACCAACACTTGTATCTGCACGACGAGCCCCAGGCCGTCCGTCACGTTTTTCGCGTGGCCAGTGGACTGGACTCTATGGTGCTGGGCGAGCCACAGATTCTGGGTCAGCTGAAACAGGCGGCCCGCGAAGCCCAGGAATACGGCTCCATGGGCACCCACCTGCACCACCTGTTCCAGAGAGCCTTTTCGGTGGCCAAGGAAGTCCGCACCAGCACCGAGATTGGGGCCCATTCGGTCTCGATGGCCGCCGCAGCCGTTAAATTGGCCCAGCGAATCTTTGGTGACTTGTCGCAGACCAAGATGCTGTTCATCGGGGCCGGCGAAATGATTGCCCTGTGCCTGTCTCACTTTGCTGCTCAAAAGCCAGCAGCCCTGGTGGTGGCCAACCGCACGGTCTCTCGCGGTGAGACCCTGGCGGCCGAATACGGTGGCAAGGCGATCGCCTTGGCCCAGCTGCCCGAGGTCTTGCACGAATTTGACATTGTGGTGAGCTGCACCGCCAGCACCCTGCCCATTCTGGGGCTGGGCCTGATCGAGAGTGCCCTGAAGAAACGCCGGCACAAGCCGATGTTCCTGACCGACCTGGCCGTGCCCCGAGACATCGAGGCCGAGGTGGCCAAGCTGGATGATGCCTACCTGTACACCGTCGATGACCTGGGCGACATGGTGGCCGAGGGGGCCGCGGCCCGTCAGGATGCGGTGGTGCATGCCGAGGCCATCATCGACCATGGGGTGCAGACCTTTTTGCAGTGGAAGCAGGCCAGGGCGCATGTGCCGCTGATCAAGGCACTGAGCCAGCATGCAGAACAACTGCAGCAGCAAGAGGTGGACCATGCCCTGAAGTTGCTGGCCCGCGGTGATCAGCCAGAGGCTGTGCTCAGGGCCCTGGCCCATGGCCTGAGTCAGAAGATGCTGCACGGCGCCTATGCCAGTCTGACCAGTCCGGATCCCGACATTCGGCAAGAGGCGGCCGCCCAGGTTCGCCGACTGTTTAACCTGCCCGATTCCCTTTAGAAGGTCTGTCGTATGAAGCCCAGTCTGCTGACGAAACTGCAGCAGCTCCAACAGCGTTTTGTCGCCGTGGAGCAAGAACTCTCTGACCCCGAGATTGCCTCGCGGATGAACGACTACCGTCGGCTGACCAAGGAGCGTGCGGACCTGGCCGAGATTGTGGAAGTCTTTGAGGCGCACCAGAAAGCCGAGCACGACCTCAAAGAGGTCCAAGGCTGGCTGAACGATGCCGACCTGAAGGACTTTGCCCAGGACGAGATGGGGCGCCTGAAGGATTTGCTCGAAGAGCAAGAGGCTGCCCTGCAGAAGCTGCTGCTGCCCAAGGACCCCAACGACGACCGCAACGTGATCCTGGAGATTCGCGCAGGTACCGGCGGTGATGAGTCGGCCCTGTTTGCGAGTGACCTGCTGCGCATGTACATGCGCTATGCGGAGCGCAACCGTTGGCAGACTGAAATCATGTCGGCCAACGAGAGCGACCTGGGTGGCTATCGGGAGGTGATTGTTCGCCTGGCCGGTGACAAGGTCTACTCACGACTGAAGTTTGAATCCGGTGGCCATCGGGTGCAGCGGGTGCCTGCGACCGAGACCCAAGGGCGAATTCACACCTCGGCCTGCACGGTGGCGGTGCTGCCAGAGGCCGATGAGGTGGCCGAGGTCGTCTTTAGCCCCGACGAGCTGCGCATTGACGTCTTTCGTGCCTCTGGAGCGGGCGGCCAGCACGTGAACAAGACCGAATCCGCCGTTCGCATCACTCACCTGCCCACTGGCACGGTAGCCGAATGCCAAGACGACCGCAGCCAGCACAAAAACAAGGAGCGGGCCATGAAGGTCTTGGCTGCGCGGGTGCGCGACAAGCAGTTGGCCGAGCAGCAGGCCAAAGAGGCCTCGACTCGCAAGCTGATGATCGGCTCTGGTGATCGCAGCGAACGGATTCGCACGTACAACTTTCCACAGGGTCGCATCACCGACCATCGCATTAACCTGACGCTCTACAAGATCGAACAGATCATGGATGGGGATCTGACCGAGATGACCGATGCCTTGATAGCGGAACATCAGGCAGAGCTGCTGGCGGCCCTGGGTGAACAAGACGCCTGAGACCAAGGCAGCTGAATCAGCCAAGCCGAAAAACCTGGCCAAGTCTCTGCCTCGGCATGAGGCCATGGCCATTGCCTGCTGGGTCACAGGTCGAGACCGAAGCTGGTTTGCGGCCCGTCGGCCAGAAGAGGTGGCCTCCGCCCTCTTGCCGGGTGAGCGAGCCCTGATC
>JBMSJG010000033.1:0-9396 GCA_049418645.1 Burkholderiaceae bacterium
AACCAAGAGAAACGGAGCTAAGCATGCAAAAGGCAACTCTGCGACTGGCCGTGGTCCTTGGTCTGGCAGCTGGCCTGACTGCTTGCGGTCAGGAAGCCTCTATGACTGGATCCGGACCGAAGGCTGACCAGAAATCGTCGGCTGCTGCGGACAATGGTTATCTTGAGAAGACCTTTACATCGGGTGACAAGGCCAGTTGGGAGAAGGCCCTCAAAGACCGTGCTGCTGCTCAAAACGACTACGTGAGAGCGAAGCCTCTATGAGTCTGAAGACCTCTATGCGACATGTGGTCGGAGCCTTGGTCGGGCTGGGCATGGCGTTTGCCGTGCAGGCCCAGCAAGCTCCAGCTTCCACGCCGGGTAGCATGCCTGGCATTCAGTCTCAGAACGTGCTGGACCTGCCGAAGGCTGCACAGGAGCAGATCGTCCGCGATCAGAGCCAGCCCTCAAACAATGCACCGGTCTGGCGTGAAGTCAACAGCACCATGGAGCATTACAGCGCCATCAAGACACCAGAGGCAGGTGTTCTGATTCAGCAGGGTGGTCATCAGTGGCAGTTGTTCCGCAATGGCGTGGTGACGGTGTTCGGTGGTTGGCTGCTGGCCATCGCCATCTGTGCGGTTGGGGTCGTTTATCTGATCAAGGGCTCCATCAAGCTGCACGAGGGGGCCTCCGGCAAGATGATGCTTCGGTTTACACGCCTGGAGCGCTGGTCTCACTGGTCCATGGCCTACAGCTTCGTCATCCTGGCGGTCTCCGGCAT
Organism: Burkholderiaceae bacterium; assembly: GCA_049418645.1. Taxonomy (GTDB): domain Bacteria; phylum Pseudomonadota; class Gammaproteobacteria; order Burkholderiales; family Burkholderiaceae_A; genus Hahnella. The sequence continues at coordinate 763 of JBMSJG010000033.1, forward strand.
CATCATCATGTGGGGGCGGTACTTCTTGCTGCCGGTCATTGGTGGCAGTGCCTACGGTCCGCTAACCCTCATGCTCAAGAACATCCACAACATCGTGGGTCCTTTCTTCACCCTCAGCGTGATCGTGTTCTTCCTGCTCTATGTCCGGGATAACATCCCCAACGCAAGGGACCTGCAGTGGTTCTTGGCGGGCGGTAAGGGTTCGAGCCATCGTTTCAACGGTGGTGAGAAGCTGTGGTTCTGGTTTGGGGTCACTGTGCTCGGTGTGGTGGTGTCAGCCTCGGGCTGGGTTCTCAACTCGATCGTGCCTGGTATCGACTACTTCACCCGCGAGCAAATGCAGCTGGCCAATGTCGTGCACGGCATCGGCTCCATCTTGTTCATGGCCATGGCTGTTGGGCACATCTACATCGGCTCGATTGGCATGCAGGGTGCCTACCAGGGCATGAGCACCGGTTATGTCGATGAGAACTGGGGCAAGGAGCACCATGACCTCTGGTACAACGACGTCAAGTCTGGTGGCAACCATCGGGGACACCGCGCCTAAGCAGACGATGTCTAGCATCACCTAGGTGATGTCACTACAAAGGGCGGCTCTTCGGGACCGCCCTTTGTCTTTAAAATGCACAGATGAGTCAGATCTCCTCCGTTACCTCCAACGCTCGCTACCGCCCTCAGATGTCTGATGCGGCCGTGCCGCTGGTCAGCGAGGTGACAGTGGTTGACGAGGCTGGCCGTCAGAAGCAAATCTTTATTCCTGGTGAGCGACCTCTGACGGTCTATGTCGATAAGCAAGAATTGGTGACCCTCATGACCCTGGGTGGTGCTCCAGAGGCGTTGGTATTGGGCTATCTCAAGAACCAACGCTTTGTTCAGTCTCTGGAGGAGGTGGTATCGATTCAGGTGGACTGGGAGGTGGGCGCCGCGTCGGTCAAGACTCGAGACGGGATTGCCAACCTCAAGGCTCGACAAGAAAAGCGCACGGTCACCACCGGCTGTGGTCAGGGCACTATTTTTGGTGACATCCTGGCCGATCTGGACAGCATAGCCCTCAGTCAGACCGCCCGGCTGGATCAAGACACCCTGGTCAAGATTGTGGACCAGGTTCGCCAGCACAAATCCATCTACAAGCAGGCCGGCTCGGTGCATGGGTGCGCGGTCTTCCGCGGCACGGAGCTGCTCATGTTCGTCGAGGACGTGGGCCGACACAATGCGGTGGATGCTATTGCTGGACTGATGTGGCTGCAGGATCTCACCGGCGATGACCTGGTTTTCTACACCACAGGTCGACTAACCTCCGAGATGGTGATCAAAGGGGCTCAGATGGGGATTCCCTTCTTGTTGTCTCGGTCAGGCGTGACCCACATGGGTCTGGAGATGGCCCGTAAGGTTGATCTGACCCTGTTTGGTCGTTGCTCGGGCGAGCACTTCTTACTCTACAGCGGCGCCCATCGATTTCTTTACCGGCATCACGTGGATCATGGTGCAGTCGAGGCCGAGCTCAATCTCTGAGCCAGCCTCTAGCTGCAGCGCGCGGCTCTCTCGTTGCGACAAGGTCAGGTGTAGGGTTTGGGGCAGTGCATAGTCCAGGTGGACCGAGCACAAGACGGTCTCGCCCAACTGACGGATCTGTCCGACCCGGCCGCGTATGCCACAACTCCTCGGGTAGTCCCCCAAACGAATGGCCTCGGCTGGGACGACCCAATCCACCTCCCTCTGGTCGGGAATGCGGCCCTTGTCAGCAATCTGCAGGTGTGGGTTGTCACCATGCAGGCCCCAGCGCAACTCGGCCACCCCATCGACTGAGGTCTTCATGAAGAGGCCTTTGTACCGGTTCTGAATGCCCACGATGTCGGCCACACGGGCGTTGCGTGGCTTGAGCGTAATGGATCGCGGGTCGCCCTGTTGCAGGCCCACGCCTTCATCCATCACCAACAATTGATCGGCCAGCAGGCGGGCCTCTTCTAGGTTGTGGGTCACCATGAGCATGGGGATCTGGCTGGTCATGCGAATCTCGGCGATCAGTTCGTAGAGCGAAGTCCGGGTGCTCTGATCGACGGCGGAAAAGGGTTCATCGAGTAGCAGCAAATGGGGCGATTGGGCCAAGGCCCTGGCGATCGCCACCCGTTGTTGTTGCCCACCGGACAGCGTGCTCGCGAGCTGTTGAGCCTGTGCTGACAGGCCAACGCGATCGAGCCAGTTGAGACCAATGACATTGGGTGCACCGTGCAGGCAAACATTCTGCAGGGCGGTCAGGTGGGGCATGATGCCGTAGTTCTGAAAGACCACTCCAACGCTTCGGGCCTGCGGGGGCTGGTGAATGCCGCGTTCGTGAGAAAACCAATACTGGTCCCCGTGGCGGATGAACCCGCGGTCAGGGCGAAACAGACCGCATAGTGCTCTGAGCAGGCTGGTCTTGCCGCTGCCCGATGGTCCCAGGACGACCGTCAGATCCCCTGGTCGGATGGTAAGGCTGACCTGAAGACGGGTGGGAGCGCCCTGGTGGTCCAGGTCGATGTGAATGGGCTGGGCGGTCTGGATCATGCCTGCCTCATGCCTGTCTCTGGCCCAGCCAGTCTTGTTTGCGGGAGAGCACCAGAATGGCTGCCAGGGTGGCAATCGAGATGCCCAGCAGTACCGCCGCCATCTGGTTGGCCCCCGCCAGATCGAAGGCCTGGACCCGGTCATAGATGGCAATCGACAGGGTTCTGGTCTCTCCGGGCAGGTTGCCACCGACCATCAAGACCACGCCGAACTCCCCCAGGGTATGGGCGGCGGTGAGCGCCAGACCGGTGACCACACCTGGCCAGGCCAGTGGAAGCTCCACCTTCCACAGCGTCTGCCACCTGGAGAGCCCGCAGGTCCAGGCGGTCTCTCGAAGGCTCTGTGGAATGCTGGCCAGGGACCGCACCATGGGCTGAACCATGAAGGGCAGGTTGGCGATCAGACTGGCCACGATCAAACCCTCGAATCGAAAGGCCAGGCCTTCCAGACCAATGAAACGCCACCAGGCGGTCTGTCCATCCTGGCCCAGGGGCGTGCTGAAGGCCATCAGCAAATACAGGCCCAAGACCGTTGGCGGCAGGATCAGCGGCAGCATGGTCAGAATCTCGACCGGCTTGCGGGCCCTGGATTCTGAGAAGGCCAGCCAGTAGGCCAGTGCAAAGCCAATGGGCAGGAGCAGCAGGCCGGTGATCGCGGCGAGCTTCAGGGAGATGGTGATGGCCTGCCAATCCATGCGTGGCTCGATTAGGGTCTTTGGTAGCCGAAGGACTGCAGGATGGGGGTCGCCTGGTCGCTCATCATAAAATCAAAGAAGGCGTTGGCAGTGGGGTTGGTCGGTTGAAGCAGGATCATGGCCTGTCGAATGGGATCCAGACCCTCTTTCGGGAGATGGATGACCAGGCAGCAGTCTTGGATGGTTGGGTGGCTGGTCAGTGAACGCGCCAACAAGGCGGCCTCGACCGAGCCGGTCAGCAGGAACTGGGCCGCCTGGCCAATGTTCTCGCCAATCGCCAGCTGCTGCGATGTCAGGCTAAGGCCCGATCGGCTGAGCCATTGCTGAGCAGCGCGACCATAGGGCGCGGTCTCGGGATTGGCGATGGCGGTTCGCCGGGATGCGCGAACGATTTGCTGGGCCGTGGCCTGCGCGGGTAAACCAAGCCGTTTGACATAGACCAGGCTCAGTTGTCCCTGGGCATAGGCGGCGGCCCGACTGGGTCGCCCTGCTGTTTGCTGGGCCTGACGGATTAACTCGACCGACTGCTCATCGGCGGCCACCAGCAGTGCAAAAGGGGCACCCTGCAGAATCTGACGCGTGAAGTTGCCGGTGCTGCCAAAGACAAAGTCGATGCGGGCCGAGGGGTGTCGAGCCTGAAAGGCCGGGTAGAGCTGATCGATGGCCATGCGCAGGTTGGCGGCGACGGCCACGCGAGTGGTCTCGGTGGATGACTGTGGAGAGGCCTGAGCCCACGACAGTTGTAGGCCCAGCAAGAGCGCCAGGCTCCATCGCCAGCGTCTGCTCAGTCCCACGCGTCTGGTCCGCCAGCCCAGCATCGATCAGTGGCTCCAACCCAGCAACGGAGAATCCAGACGCCCGTACTGAATGGCCCGCATGGCCTGTGCGGTGACCGCTGGTTTGGCCCGGTAGGCGATCGAGAGTCCCGCGGCGGACATCATGGGCAGGTCATTGGCGCCATCGCCCACGGCGATCGCCCGACTGGGATCAACCCCTTGGTCCGCGCAGGCTTGCAGCATCAGGCGTTTTTTGACCTCGCCGTTGACGATCTCGCCGTTGACCCGACCGGTGAGGGCCTGGCCATTGATGTCGAGGACGTTGGCATGAAAGGCATCAAAGCCCAGGCGTTCGGCCACGGCCTTGGCAAAAAAGGTAAAGCCACCCGATACCAAGATGCAGTAAAGGCCCGCCTGTTTGGCGGCACTGACCCATTGGAGTGCGCCCGGGTTGGGTCGCAGTCGCTGGTCCAGCACCTCCTGGAGGGCGCTGGCAGGCACGTCCTTCAGAATGGCCACTCGACGCGTGAGACTCTCGTTGAAGTCCTTGATCTCGCCACGCATGGTGGCCTCGGTAATGGCGGCGACCTCGGCCTTCTTACCGCAGTGATCGGCGATCTCATCGATGCACTCGATGTTGATGACCGTGGAGTCCATGTCCATGGCCAGCACCGAGAAATCCTTCAGGGACTGACCCTCTGGCTGCAGCATCCAGTCCACCCGATGGGCCTGGGCGAGTTCAGGCAGGCTGGTGCGAACCGGCGTGGCGCAGCAAGGCGAGATGGCCTCGAAGACCAAGGCCCCTGCTGCATTGAACTGGCCATCGAGGAGGGTGGCCTGCTCAATCGCCTGCTTGGTCTGCTCGGTGATGGGTTGAAACTCGCCCTGGGCGTTGATGCCCGGCGTGACCACGAGGTTTAGTTTTGCCATATCGATTGATGAGTGGGAAACAGGTGAACCAGGGCCTCACGAACCGTGACCAGACGGGACTTTAGGTCGTCGGACGCCTGGCTCATGCGAATACGCTCAGGCCCCAGCAGTTTAAAGCGTTTGTCCTTCTGGATCAGGGTAATGAGCCGGGCCGGGTCAATCGGGGCATCGGCCATGAGCGTCAGGGTGACGGCCTCGGTGGTGGCGTCCAGCTTCTTGATCTTGAGGGCCTGTGCAAAGAGTCTGAGCCGATGGGTCTCCAGCAGCGTCTTGGTGGGTTCGGGCAGGCTGCCAAACCGATCGACCAACTCCTCGTGAACGATACGCAGATCGGATGGGTCTTGAGCGCTGGCCATGCGTTTGTAAAGGGTCAGGCGCTCATGAATGTCGGCGCAGTAATCGGCGGGCAGCAGAGCAGGCTGGTGCAGGTTGATCTCCACACTGGTCTTGAGCGGGGCATCCATGTCTGGTGTGCGGCCCGATTTCAGGGCAGCCACGGCCTCTTGCAGCAGGTCGTTGTAGAGCGAGAAGCCCACCTCGGTCATGTTGCCGGACTGGTCATCTCCCAAGACCTCACCGGCCCCTCGGATCTCCAGGTCGTGCATGGCCAGGTAAAAGCCACTGCCCAATTCCTCCATGGCCGAGATGGCCTCTAGGCGCTTGCCGGCATCCTTGGTGATGCTGGCCTCGTCGGGAATCAGCAGGTAGGCATAGGCCTGGTGATGCGAGCGGCCCACGCGTCCTCGGAGTTGGTGCAACTGGGCCAGACCGAACTTGTCGGCGCGATAGATCACGATGGTGTTCGCGGTGGGCACATCGATGCCGGTCTCGATGATGGTCGTACACAGCAGCACGTTGATGCGCTGCTGGTGAAAGTCACGCATGACCCGCTCCAGGTCGCGCTCGTGCATCTGACCATGGGCAATCGCGATGCGGGCCTCGGGCACCAGCTCTTGCAGGTGGGACAGGCGCTGCTCAATGGTGTTGACCTCGTTGTGAAGGACATAGGCCTGTCCACCGCGCTTGAGCTCTCGCAGCAGGGCCTCGCGCACCGCATCCTTGGTCTCTCGACGAACGAAGGTCTTGATCGCCAGACGCTTCTGGGGCGCCGTGGCGATGACCGAGAAGTCACGAATGCCCTCCAGGCTCATCGCCAGGGTTCTGGGGATGGGCGTGGCGGTCAGGGTCAGGACATCGATCTCGGCTCGTAGGTTCTTGAGAGCCTCTTTCTGGCGAACCCCAAACCGATGCTCCTCGTCGATGATGACCAGACCCAGGCGGCTGAAGATGGTCTTGCTCGAGAGCAGCTTGTGCGTACCGATGACGATGTCCACCTGCCCATCGGCCATGGCCTGTAGGCTCTTGTCGATTTCTTTGGTGCTCTTAAAACGCGAGATCTCGGCGACCTTGACGGGCCAGGCGGCAAACCGGTCTTGAAAGGTCTGAAAATGCTGCTCGGCCAGCAGCGTCGTGGGGCAGAGCACAGCGACCTGTTTGCCATCCATGACGGCCATGAAGGCTGCACGCAGGGCGACCTCGGTCTTGCCAAAGCCCACATCGCCGCAGACCAGGCGGTCCATGGGCTTGTCGGCAATCATGTCCTGGATGACGGCGTGAATGGCCGCCCGTTGGTCAGGGGTCTCCTCAAAGCCAAAGCCGTCGGCAAACCGCTCGTAGTCATTCGGATGAAAGCCAAAGGCATGGCCTTTTCGAGCCGCCCGGCGGGCATACAGGTCGAGCAATTCCACGGCGGTGTCACGGGCCTGCTGGGCGGCCTTTCGACGAGCCTTGTCCCACTGACCGCTGCCCAGGCTGTGCAAGGGGGCCTGATCCGGACTGGTGCCGCTGTAGCGGCCAATGAGATGCAGCGCCGATACGGGCACATAGAGCACGGCATCCCCGGCGTAGATGAGCTTGAGGAACTCGCTGTCGCCCTCGCCCATGTCGATGTGCTCGAGGCCTTGGTAACGACCAACGCCATGCTCCAGATGAACGACAGGATCTCCGACCTTGAGCTCGGAGAGGTCTCGGATCATGGCATCGACATTGGACTGTTTTTCGCGCTGACCGTGACGCAGACGGCGTTCCATGTCGGCAAAGAGCTCGGCCTCGGTCAGCACCGTCAACGGGGCCCAGGGCAGCTCAAAGCCTCTTTGCAGAGGGGCCAGCCACAAGGCGAGTTGCGAGGACTCCACTCGTGCCTCGGGCTGGGTGCCAGCCGCCGGCACTGGGCAGTCCTCGATCAGACGATGGGGTAGGCCCAGGTCCTCGAGGTATTGGCTGAGGGTCTGGCGGCGACCTTCTGATTCGCAGGCCATGACCAAGGGCTGATCGCCGGACAGGGCAGCTCGGAGTCGGTGGACTGGGTCTTTGGCCAATCGGTCGGCACGGACATCCAAGGGGGCTTGGCCAAAGCCCGATGGCTGGTGGCTGACCAGACTGAGCCGGGCAAAGGCCTTGACCTGTTGATGGAACTCATCTGGCTTGAGCCACAGGGCATCGGGCGGCAAGACCGGTCGTTCAATGTCGTGGCTTAGAAAGGCGTAGCGGGTCTGAATGTCGGTGCGAACCTCGTGAAGCCGCTCGTCCAGTCCGGTGGGCGCGGCGGTGGAGCGCTCGGTGCTGCTGGCATCCAGGGTCACCACCACGGCCTCAGGGTGCAGGTAATCCGTGATGTGGGCCAGCGGTTGCTCAAAGAGCAAGGGCAGGTAGAACTCGATGCCGGCACCAAAGACCGCGTTGGCCGCGTCCCGATACAGGCTGCAGCGAGAGGGATCCCCCTCGAAGACCTCTCGCCAACGACTGCGAAACTGACTGGCATTGCGCTCAGAGCGTTCGTATTCGCGGCCAGGCAGCAGGCGAATCTCCTGAACGGGATGGATGCTGCGCTGGGTGTCTGGGTCAAAGACCCGAATCGACTCGATGGTGTCGTCAAACAGTTCCAGTCGATACGGCAGTGGGCAGCCGGTCGGAAAGAGATCCACCAGGCCACCACGAAGGGCGTATTCACCGGGCGAGACCACCTGGCTGACAGCGGTGTAGCCCGCAATCTGCAGCTGCTCTCTGAGCTGTGGCAGACGGATGGTCTGGCTCTGGCGTAGAAAGAAGGTCTGTCCGGCCACAAAGTCGGTGGGGCAGACCCGGGCCAGGGCGGTGCTCGCGGCCACCACCAGGACATCCAGCGAGCCGGTGAGCGCCTCATAGAGCGTCTGCAGTCGTTCGGAGATCAGGTCTTGGTGGGGTGAGAAGGCCTCATAGGGCAGAATCTCCCAGTCGGCCAGCTGGCGAATCCGCAGGCTCGGTGCGAAAGCCAGGATTTCCCGACTCAGTCGCCCGGCATCACCAGGATCGGTGGCCACCAGCAGCGCAGCCGCCCCGGACTGGCGTCCGGCCAGTCTGGCGTGGGTTGACGACAATCGCTCGGTCAGCCAATGGGCAATCAGCAGGCCGTCGGCGGACCCATGGGGTCTGGGCAGCTGCAGGGACTGGCCTGGTTTGGGCCAGCGAATCGGACCCAAATCGGGACTGTCAGGAGCGTTCATCTGTTAATTTTAGGGGCATGTCAGTGATCACCGAAAAACCAGTCCATTCCCAGGCCGACCAGCAGGCTCTGTTGCAGGACTGCAGAAGACGCGCCCTGGATGGGTCATCTGGTCCCCAGCCGCCCGTGCTCTGGGTGGTCATGCCTGC
>JBMSJG010000034.1:0-9188 GCA_049418645.1 Burkholderiaceae bacterium
GATACTGACATTGCTGAGGCTTCCGCCGGCCTAGTCAGGACCCAGACCCTGCTCGAGGCGGCTCGCTCGATTTTTGCTCGCCTGGAGTCGTCAAATTTATTTCAACGGCTGATGTAATCATGCATAGCCAATTACTCATTTACTTGAAGGGATTTCGATCATGACGTGGCTTATTGGAGTAATTGTCGGACTCGGCTGTGCCCTGGCCGGCTATGTCATTCACGGCGGACATGTCCTGGTTCTATGGCAGCCCACCGAGGTGTTGTCGATTGGCGGCCTCGGTATTGGCTACATGATTGCCAGCAACTCCTCGCGCAATCTAAAGGCCACCTTCGCCGCATTGCCTCGTGCATTCAAAACGCCCAAGGCCAATAAACGCAAGTTCCTGGATTTGCTCTGCCTAATGTTCGAGATTCTTCAGAAGATCCGTCGTGACGGCCTAATGTCCCTGGAAGCCGACATTGAGGAGCCAGAGGCCAGCGCTCTTTTCGAAAAATACCCATCCGTCAAAGAGGATCACCACCTGGTGGAGTTCATCTGTGACTACCTGCGCATGATGCTAGCGGGCTCTCTGAACAACGTTCAGATTGAGGCCCTCATGGAGCAGGAGCTCGAGGTTCATCACGAAGAGGTCCACAAGCCGATTGAAATTATCGGTAACCTGGCCGACGCCTTTCCCGCCTTCGGTATCGTGGCGGCGGTGATGGGTGTGGTGCACGTGATGGGATCAATTGGCCTGCCCCCGGCTGAGCTGGGCAAGATGATTGGTGCGGCGCTGGTGGGTACCTTCCTGGGTATTCTGTTGTCCTATTCGATTACCTCCCCAATCTCCAAGGCATTGGCGCAGAACGAAGAGGTTGACGGTAAGGTCTACAACTGCGTGAAGGCGATTCTGTTGGCCAGCCTGAACGGCTTCCCACCGCAGGGTGCCGTTGAGTTTGGCCGCAAGGTGCTCTTCCATGACATGCGTCCCAGCTTCAAAGAACTCGACGAAGAGACCAAGAACGTCAAGGGTAAGTAGCCCCGACATCAGCACTGATAGAGCGATAAGAGAAACCCATGGCGGACAACCAAGAGCCAATAGTCGTCAAACGCGTCAAGAAGGTCGTCGGTGGTCACGGCGGCGGCGTCTGGAAGATTGCCTACGCCGACTTCGTGACGGCGATGATGGCCTTCTTCCTGCTGATGTGGGTCTTGGGCTCGACCACCTCTGGCGACCTGGCGGGTATCTCGGCCTACTTCCAGAACCCTTTGCGTCTAACACTAGAGGGCGGACAAGGCTCGGGCGACACCAATAGCATCATCAAGGGCGGTGGCCCGCAGATCTTTCGGACCGATGGTGTAGAGGCCAAGGCCGACGCAGACACCGAGCAGCGTCGTGTGAGCGAGGCTGTTGAGTTTGATGAGCGCGCCCGCAAGAACGTTCGCAAGATGGTCGATGCCAAAGAGGGCATCGAGCAGCAGATCAAGTCGGACCCGGAGCTCGCCAAGATCAAAAACCAGGTCTTCATGGACATCAACGCCTCTGGCCTGCGCATTCAGATTGTCGACGAGAAGAATCGGGCCATGTTTGGCGTGGGCGGGGCAGACATGGCTGGCTTTGCCAGTCGACTGCTACGGGCGATTGGTGGGGTCCTGAAAGACATGCCCAATGGCGTTCGCATCGAAGGCCATACCGATAGCCTGAAATACAGCAACGGGCAGGCGGGCTATTCCAACTGGGAGCTCTCCACCGATCGGGCCAATGCGGCTCGCCGCGAGTTGATTGCTGGGGGCCTGCCCGAGCAGCGCGTCAGTCAGGTGGTGGGGTTTGCCGACACCATCCGGCTCAACCCAGACAATCCCAACGACCCCTTGAATCGACGTATTTCGATCACAGTCCTGGACCAGGACACGGGTGCCACCAAGGGCGGCCTGGATCGTCGCAATGCACCGCCAGGGCCAGGCATGAACCAACCAGCCGCCGCACCTCAGGGTTCTGTGGCGGTGCCGGCCGGTGAGCCCACCGCCTCTGGTCGAGTGCCGATTCTGGTTTTGCCATCGCGGCCCAGTCTGGGGCCAAGCTCAGGGCCACCCTCGGGTAGCGGGAATCGATAAATGGCCTCGGTTTGGCACGCTCGCTGCGCTGGGCTCGTGATCACGAGCCTGGCGTTTTATGCTGGGTCGGCCTGGTCGGCGACCAGTGGCCATGCCGCGGCACCAGCGCCGGCAACGCCCTCGGCACAGTCGGCCCACACGACACCAGCAGCAAAGCCGGCGCCCCCTGCCTATCAGCACACCGCCAGCTACCAAGCCGCCGAGGCCAAGTACAACCAGATTCGGGCTTTGCAGGCCCAGGCCTTCGACGCGTCGGAATGCATCCGAAAAAAGGACTGTCCCAGTGACGAGTCCGACATGCTGCGCCCTCTAGAGCAGGCGCTGCTGCTCAAAAAGGAATTGGAGTCCCTGGCTGCTGGTGGCGATCGAGATGCCGCCTACTTTCGGGCCAAGGTCGCGGCCGAGGAGTCAGCACGCTTTGGCGAAGAGGGTGACATTTACACTGGGTTTCGGGATCCCGCCTACAAACGTTCGGCCGGCCTGGCCTATGAGCGGGCGGTTCGCGAACGCGAATTTGCCAAGAGCACCTTGGTGGCTGGTGCCATTGATCTGCATCCATGGAGTTGCATGCTCTATGCCGACCTGAACATGGTGGCCCAGCCAGGCGTCAACAATCGAGATGCGGCTTTCAACGCTTATTACTGCGCGGCCAGTGGTTTTGCCGATCGTGGCCTCAAGGACTTGGCCCTCAAGGCCTACGCAGGCATGCTCAAGACCGGCCATCCACAACACCCTTACGTCCTGGATATACATGCCCGCCTGCTGAACAATCGGCCGGAGAACCCATGGCGTCAGATCGAATCCACGGGTGTGGTTCGCAAGCCCGCCTCACCCGTGAAAGCCAACCCCCACTAGTCACCAGTTCGATTACGAGGACATCGTCATGCTAGACAAACTTAAATTCATCCTGCGAAAGACGCTCTTCTTTGCCGTTTTCCCGGCCGCGTTTTTTGTCTTCCTGTTTTTCTTGGGCGAGCAGTTTGAAGTAGGACGCTTGGGCGCGATAGCCTCCTGTGAAGGCAATGCCAATCCCTCGGCCTGCATTCGTTCCAAGGGGTATCTGCCATCGGCTCCTCACTATCCTGACCTAGGCCGCCGTTACCTGGGCGCCATGGCCAGGGCGGTGGGTGGCGATTTAGGTGCCAGCTACAAAGAGCCCGTGCCTGCGACTGACCTGGCTGCTGGGCCCCAGGGGGGCGCAAATCCTTCCACAGCGGTTCAGCCCGGAGCACCTGCCGTGCCGGCGCCAGCAGGTGTGACGCCAGGCGCTGCACCGGGTGCTGCTCCCGCGGCCGTTCCGGGTGCTGCGCCAGCCTTGCCACCGCCAACGCCCAACAGCAGAGCCCTGTAACCTGATGCCCATGCCTCTAACCCCCGTCATGCCTGGCTCGTCGCCGGCCTGCTCCTCACGCAGGCGTTTTGCTGGCCGTCTGGCGGTCATGACAGGCGTGGCGGTCTTGGGCCTTGGGATGGCGGGGTGTTCTGACTACCACCGGGCCCGTCGGGCCTACGAGGTGGGCCGGTTCACCGAGGCCCTGCAGATACTAGAAAAGCTCGCCGAAGGCGGAGACGCCAAAGCCCAATACGAGATCGCACTCATGTACCTGCAGGGCATCGGTACGCGGGTCGACCCGGCTCGCGGTGGCTACTGGATGTTGGCAGCGGCCAACAACGGCAATGTGGTGGCCATGGTCGAGATCGGTGGTCGTTTTGAATCTGGCGCCAATGTCGAACGCAACTACCTGCTGTCCTTTACCTGGTATCGACGGGCGGCCGCTTTAGAGGATCCGATTGCCGCCTTCCGCCTGGCGGGTCTCTACGAGCGAGGCGCGGGCGTACAGCGAGACCTTCCCCGTGCATGGGCCTGGTACCGCATGTCGCGCAAGTTTGGGAATCCCATTGCCATTGAATCGACCGACCGGGTCTGGAAGCTCATGGATGCCATTGAGCGGGTCCAGGCTGAGAGCCTGTTTGAACAGCTAAAGTCAAACCCACAGGCCTAAGCTAAACTGCCGCCATGGCAGAAGAGACCTCGCAAGAGGACAAACAGTTAGAGCCTACCGAACGGCGATTACAGCAAGCCCGAGAGGACGGCCAGTTTGCCCAGTCCAGAGACCTGACCACTCTGGGCCTCATCACCATCTTTCTGCTCTTCATTTTTGTCGCGGGTCCAACGCTCATGACCCAGCTGGTCGTCATGGTCAAAGAGGGCCTGACCTTCTCGAATCCGGATCGCTGGGCCGATCAGCTGGCGGTGTGGTTTGCGGGCCCGGTGCTGTCAGTAGCCGCCCTGTTGGGCGTTTTTGCGCTGCTGGCCATTGTGATGTCGATTGTGGCGCCACTGGGCCTGTCGGGCTTTCGGCCGGTTTTTGTTCTGAAGTTTCGTGGTGATCGTCTGGATCCCATCAAGGGCATTCAGAGGCTGCTCTCGCTGCCCACCTTGGTGGAGTTGCTCAAGACGGTGGCCAAGGCCTTCTTTGTCTTGGGCATTGGCCTGGGCTATCTGTGGGTCTTGCTGGGTGGCGTATCGGCCTTGGTCAACGAGGACTTTGAGTCGGCCCTGCAGAACACTGGCAGCTTGATTTTCAATGGCGCCATTCTGATGCTCTTTCCCCTGGTGCTGATTGGCGTGATCGATGCCTTGTTTCAGCGATACAACTATGTCCGCCAGCTGCGCATGTCGCCCGAAGAGGTCAAACAGGAAATGAAAGAGACCGAAGGCTCGCCTGAGGTCCGAGCCAAGATTCGCCAGAAACAGCGTCAGATGGCCACCAGCCGAATGATGTCCGCGGTAGAGAGGGCTGACGTGGTGGTGGTCAACCCAGACCACTACTCGGTGGCGTTGCGGTACGACGAGAAGACCATGCGCGCGCCAATCGTGGTGGCCAAAGGATTGGACACCACGGCCTTGCGGATTCAAGAGATTGCCAGAGAGCACACGGTGCCCATCGCCCGCATCCCGCCACTGGCTCGGCTGCTGCATGCGCGTCTAGAGATTGGCGAGCCCATTCCAGAGAAGCTCTTTGAGGCCGTTGCCAAGGTCTTGGCCTGGGCCTATGAACTTAAGCAGGGCACCAAGACGCGCGATGACCTGCCTGAGATCGATACCCTGCCAACCCTGCAAGAGCTTGAAAACGCAGCCGGCTAACGTCAGACCACAGGGCTGGCAGAGATTGCTGCTGGCCATGGCCCTGCAGGTCGGGGTGGCCTTGCTCTGGCTGGGGCTGCTGGTGCAGACCACTTGGGCCGGCCAAATGCCACTCCTCTTTTGGCTAGTCGTGCATGGCCTGGTAACAGCAGGGCTGTCTCACTGGCGAACCCGAGAACTCTGGTGGACGGTCTTTCACCTGGCCATGCCCTGGCTGGCCCTGCTGGCCCTGCAGTGGCAACTGCCGCTGTGGATCTACCCGGTCCTGGCCCTGCTGCTTTTGGCTGTTTTCTCTCCGGTGTTAAGAGATCGGGTCCCGTTCTTCCTGTCCAGTGACCAAGTCGCCCAGACGCTTTTGCAGGTCATGGGCCAACGCCAGACCCAATCATTTCTGGACCTGGGTTGTGCCACGGGCGGACTTCTGGTGAGCCTGGCCAAAGGTAGGCCAGAGACTCAGTTTGTTGGCGTGGAGACCGCCTGGCTGCCCTATTGGGTGGCCAGACTGCGGGCCTGGCGGCTTCCCAATGTCACGGTTCGCAGGCAGAACATCTGGGACACACATCTGGCTGGCTTTGATCTGGTGTACTGCTTTTTGTCGCCGGATCCCATGGCCCGTCTGGGTGCTAAGTTTGACGAGCAGGCCGACCGCGGGGCCTGCCTGGTGTCCAACAGTTTTCGAATTCCAGACCGCAAACCCCATGAGACTCGGCCAGTGCGGGACTGGCGTGAGTCTGTCTTGTGGGTTTACCGAAAGGGCTAAGGTCTGGGGGCTAGTGGCCCCTGCTGCAATGGCAGCGGGTGGGGTGGATGTTTAGTGGCCTTCAGCCTGGGCAGCCAGCGTAGCATCGTGCCACTTCTGCATGTGGGGGACCAGCATGTGACCAGTCCAGGCCTTGATGCAGTTTTCAACCTGTTTGTGCGTAATGGCGATCTCGCGGATGCGTTTGGCCAGTAGCTGCTGCTGAGACGTTGGGAAGGCTGAATCTGGCGGCGTGAAGGGGCCAATGGGCACCAGGCAGAGAATCCACAGATCGCGCAGGTGGGACTCAAAGACCTCGCCGGTCTTCTTGTTGGCCAAGGCCCGTTGGGTCAGGGCTACGCAGAGTTGGATGGGATCGACCAGTTTGTATTCGCAGACCTTGAGCAGCTCGGCGCCCACCACTTTTTTAATGTCTTTGCCGGTGGACATCTCGAAGCCGAACTCGCCGAAGTCGAAGATGTAGTTGACGACCAGCTCGGCGATCTCGCCAGCGGCTTTGGCATCCTTCTTCTGGGCGATGAGCTTGGCCTTGATGCCTTTTTCAAGGTCGGTGCGCAGCTGGTAGGCCTTTTGTTTCTGTTGTTCAGCAGGGTCGAGTGACTTCTTCTTGGAGCCACCAAAGAGCATTGACAGCAGGGCTTTCAGCATGGGAATCCTCTGATTAATCAGCAGTGGTCAGGCAGGCTTTTGGTCAGAAGCTTGCCGGCTTGGCCCTGATTATAGAGGGGATTTGTTCCACAGCCGGCTGGACCACCGGGCTGTTGGCTGGCGCGTTCTGGGTGCGCTCGTGCAAGACACGCATCGCCTCGGTCGCAGGCGTACTGGCCGGCCTGGCATTGGCCGACAGAGCGTTGGGCACGAAGGCGGCGGCCTGTTCGATGGCCTGGCAGAACTGGCGGAACTTGCCCTGCACCTCGGGTTCTCCGGCCCGGATGATGAAGTCTTTTTGGTAGTGGACCTCGAATTCCTTGGACTGGGTAATGGGAGGGGCCAACAAGAAAGGCACCGGAAAGCGCTGGGCGGCCATGGCGTTGAACTTGCGTTGAAAGGGGTGAACCTTGTTGGGGCAGAGCACCAGCTTGGGGGCTCCTGCCTTGGTCAGGCCCATGCGGAGGTCGCGCAACAGCCCAATGGTGCTGAGCAGCTCGAGTTCTGAGAGCGAGGTGGGTATCAAGACCAGATCAAAGACATCCAGGATGTCAGGACCGATCACTGGTGACCAGGTGATGTCGGTAATCAGGACGTCTGCCTTGGAGGCGGCGTCTCGGATGGTGGATCTGGCGGTAAACAGGCTAAGACGATTGCCACCATGGATGACCTGGCTCACGCTCTCGGCGCGCAGCTTGGGATGGGGCTTGGCATGGACCACCCACTGCGAGGAGGTGGCCTGACGATCGAAGTCGACCAAGACCGTCTGCTGGTCTTTTTCGATGGCGAAGTAGGCGGCCAGGTTGGCCGACAGCGAGCTTTTGCCCACCCCGCCTTTTTGGTTGGTCACCAGAATTTTGAGTTTTTTACTAAGCAGCATAATTAACGGGCCTTACAGCCAAAGGAAATTTCGCGGGAGACCGACTGGGTCAGCTCACCCGTCTGGGTGTTGATCCGACGCAGAACCAGCAGCACTTTGTCTGGCCAGGCGTGATACGAGCCCACCACAGCCTCGCGGACGGGACCGATCTCGGGGCGGACTTCGGTGGCCGAGCGGGACAGTGCAATAAAGCCCTTGTCATTCAGGGTGAGCAGGTTGGTGGCCTCTACTTGAAAGACGCGTTGGCAATTGAGACGGGTCAGAGACGATCGGGTGACTTCGCCCATGACCAGTCCAGCCACACCGGGTTTGAGGTCGGCCATGCTCACCAGATCGGTCACCACAAACCCACCGGGCGTGCCAACGCCACAGGCATTGCCCATGAGCTCACGGGTCATGCCGTCCATGATGGGCTGCAGGCTGACGGCCTGCAGGTTGGCTTCCAGGCTGTTTTTACAGG
This sequence comes from Burkholderiaceae bacterium, assembly GCA_049418645.1. Lineage (GTDB taxonomy): Bacteria > Pseudomonadota > Gammaproteobacteria > Burkholderiales > Burkholderiaceae_A > Hahnella. The sequence goes on from JBMSJG010000034.1 coordinate 7,994, forward strand.
CTGGCTTGGGAGAGATGAAGTCTTGGGTGGTCTCTTGCAGGCTTGCACAGGCGGTCAGGCCAAAGACCATGCCCAGCAAGGCCGCCTGTTGGAGCAGGCGGGTGATGGGGCGGGAAGTCTTTGTAAATGTCATTTTTAATCAGTGTGTTACGAATTTTTAAGCCATTCTGTGCGCAGCACAACTCCTGTATACCACGTGAAATGGGTTACGGAAACGGTTTTCTAAATGATTAAGCGGCTGCTGGGCCTAAACTTCGGGCTGTGTCGGGCCGTAAAAACGACACGACATCATTTTTTGGGCTCAGGAAGAAGACCTATGAAGAAACTAGCACTCGTGTTCTCGTCGCTGTACCTCGCCGGCTGTGCCGCCGTGGCTCAGCAGCCCGCGCCTGCCCCTGCTCCTGCCGCAGCGGCGCCGGCCCCGATGCCCGTTCGCCCAGCACCTGTGCTGAGTGAGGCCGAGGTCTTTCAACAGGCTGTCGCCGAACTGGCGGGTCAGCTCAATCAAAACATGGGCCGACGTGCGGGCCAGGTCTTCATCCTGACCAGCTTCTCTGACCTGAATCGCCTTCAGGAGAGCTCCCACCTGGGTCAACTGCTGAGTGAGAACCTGATTCATGAACTGCAGGTTCGTGGCTGGGATCTGGTGGAGCTGCGCCTGGCCAATGCGGTCTCTGTGAACAGTGCCGGTGAGTTTGGCCTGTCGCGTGAGCATCGCCGCCTGAAGGAGCAGTTCCAGGCCTCCGGCATCATCACCGGGACCTACAGCCTGGCTGGCCGCTACGTCATGGTCAACGCGCGGGTCATGAACTACGAGACCGGTGCCGTGGTGTCCACTGCTCAGGTTCGCCTGCCCATGAGCGCCTTTGTCGAGGGCCTGGCCCATGGCGGCAAGCCCCAGGCGGCTCACGCGGTTCGCATCACCGGTGGTGCTGAGGCCCGCTAACCCCTTTTTGTTCAGAAGTCTCCTTTGAAAGCCCGCCTCAACCAAGGCGGGCTTTTTTTTAGAGCACAACCTCCAAGGGCTTTGTGCCCCCCTTGACCAACTCGCCAATGACCGCGGCCTGCTCGAATCCCTCGGCATGCAGCAGTCGCAGGACCCCGGTGGTCTGCTCTTTTGAGCAGGTCACCAGCAGCCCGCCGCTGGTCTGGGGATCGGTGAGCAGGGTCTTGGCTGCTGCTGGTAGGTCTGCCG
>JBMSJG010000035.1:0-8861 GCA_049418645.1 Burkholderiaceae bacterium
AGTGACGGGCGTAGCGCGGGTTCATCTGGCTGAGCGTCAGTAACATCAAAAAGTCAGCCGTGTTGAAGTCAGGGTCCCAACTGGGGGCACTGCAGACCTTGGCGCCCACTCGCACATAGCCCTTGATCAGCGGCGGCTCCTGAACATTGGCCTCGCGCTCGATTTTCTCCAGGGGCAGGGCATGCTTGGGAAAGCCTTGTAATTCAGTAGGGGCCATGGCCTTGGCCGACAGGCTATCCCAGATGGCTGCGGCGTTGCGTCCACCGTCGCGCATGGAAACACTCGCGCAGCCAATCAGATGCGCGTAGCCATAGTGGCGCATGTACTGGGCAATGCCCGACCAGAGCAGCATGATCACCGCGCCATTGCGATGGTCAGGGTGCACGCAGGAGCGGCCGAGCTCCACCATTTGGGGGCGCAGGGCGGCCAGTCGGTTGATGAAGAATTCGGATTCGCTGTAGTAGCTGCCCATGCGCTTGGCCTGCTCAGGCGGCAGGATGCGGTAGGTGCCGACCACATCGCCGGTGCCCAGGTCGCGGACCAGAAGGTGGTCACAGAAGCTGTCGTAGATGTCTTCGTCGACCCCGGGCAGGCTGGTGTGGATGACGGCCTGGTATTCATCGCTAAAGACGTTGTAGCGCAGTCGCTGGGCCTCGCGCAGCTCGTCCAAGTCGGTGGCCAGGCTGACGCAGTAGTGCTCGACGGGCTGACCGGCTGCGGCCAGTTGGGGGCGGTCCAGCCTTGAGAAGTAGTGGGTCTGGCGAAGAAGCGATGGATTCAGTGGCGCATTCATCTGGTGTCTCCCCTCTAGGGTCTGCAGGCCCTGAGAGCTGCCTTGCATTGGATGGGAGTCTGGGCTGTCAAGATGACGAAAGCGTTTCGATCCAATGAAGATTCTGTGACGAGCCGCTTTGCCAAGCGGTCCGTAAATCGATACACTCCCAGTCTTCGCAACCGTGGTGAAAACTGCGGCGGCAGGCGCGTAGCTCAGCTGGTTAGAGCACCACCTTGACATGGTGGGGGTCGTTGGTTCGAGTCCAATCGCGCCTACCAACACTCTTTAGAGTCCCATGATCCAGATCACGCTCCCAGACCAATCCAAGCGATCGTTCGATCAGCCCGTGACCGTGGCCCAGGTGGCCGCCAACATTGGTGCCGGTCTGGCCAAGGCGGCCGTCGCTGGTCGGGTCGACGGCAAACTGGTCGACACCAGTCACCTGATTGAGTCCGATGCCCAGCTGGCCATCGTGACCGACAAGGACACGGACGGTCTGGAGATCATTCGGCACTCCACGGCCCACCTCATGGCTTATGCAGCCCAGAAGCTCTTTCCCGGGCTGCAGGTCACCATTGGTCCGGTCATCGACAACGGCTTTTATTACGACTTTTCCTATCACCGGGCCCTGACGCCCGAGGACCTGGAGGCCATTGAGGCCAAGATGCGTGAGCTCGCCGCCAAAGACGAGCCCGTGGTCCGCGAGGTCATGGACCGAGACGCGGCCATCCAGATGTTTCTGGGCATGGGCGAGAAATACAAGGCCGAGATCATCGAGTCCATCCCCGCCGGCGAGCAGATCTCGCTCTACCGCGAGGGCGACTTTGTAGACCTGTGCCGCGGGCCCCACGTGCCCTCGACCGGCAAGCTCAAGGTCTTCAAGCTCATGAAGGTGGCCGGCGCCTATTGGCGTGGCGACCATCGCAACGAAATGCTCCAGCGGGTCTACGGCACCGCCTGGTCCAAAAAAGAAGACCTGGAGCAGTACCTGCACCAGCTGGAAGAGGCCGAAAAGCGCGACCACCGCAAGCTGGGCAAGTCGCTCGACCTGTTCCACGTGCAGGACAACGCCCCCGGTCTGGTCTTCTGGCACCCCAAGGGCTGGGCCATCTGGCAGGTGGTTGAGCAGTACCTGCGTCGGGTCTATGTCGAGGCGGGTTATCTGGAGATCAAATGCCCCCAGATCCTGGACCGCAGCCTGTGGGAGAAGTCTGGCCACTGGGAGCACTACAAAGACAACATGTTCACCACGGCCAGCGAAAACCGCGAGTACGCGGTCAAGCCCATGAACTGCCCTGGCCACGTCCAGGTCTTCAATAGCGGCCTGCGCAGCTACCGCGATCTGCCGCTTCGCTATGGTGAGTTTGGCTCCTGCCACCGCAACGAGTCCTCGGGCAGCCTGCATGGCCTGCTGCGGGTTCGCGGCTTTACCCAGGACGACGGCCACATCTTTTGTACCGAAGACCAGATCCAAGAAGAGGTCTTCGCCTTTACCCAAAAGCTGCTCGAGGTCTACAAGGACTTCGGCTTTGACAACGTCATCTACCGCCTGTCGACCCGCCCCGCGAACCGGGTGGGGTCAGACGAGAGCTGGGACAAGGCCGAAAAGGCTCTGTCTGATGCGCTAGACCGCACCGGCGTGAGCTGGGAGCTGCTGCCAGGCGAGGGCGCCTTTTATGGCCCCAAGATCGAATACAGCCTGAAGGACTCCCTGGGTCGGGTCTGGCAGTGCGGCACCATTCAGGTGGACTTCAACATGCCGGTTCGGCTTGGCGCGGAATATGTGGCCGACGACAACACCCGTCGCCACCCGGTCATGCTGCACCGGGCCATTGTTGGCTCGCTGGAGCGCTTCATTGGCATCCTCATCGAAAACCATGCGGGGGCTATGCCCGCCTGGCTTGCGCCCGTGCAGGTGACCGTGGCCAGCATCACCGAGGCCCAGGCCGATTACGCCCAGTCTGTTGCAAAAATGTTGCAGCGCCATGGCTTCCGTGCCGAGTCCGATTTGCGAAATGACAAGATTTCCTTCAAAATCCGAGAGTTAAGCCTGCAGAAACTGCCTTTTATCTTGGTCGTTGGTGACAAAGAAAAAGCAGCCAACCAGGTGGCGGTCCGAGCCTATGGTGGCAAGGACCTTGGTGTCATGTCGGTGGACGCCTTCGTTGCACACCTTGGCCAGGTTGTTCAAGCCAAGCAGTAGTGCGCAGGGCGTCTTTTGATTTTTTGGATTTTGAAAGAGGCTGAATAATCGCTACAGAGAAAACACACCGCATCAACGGTGAGATAACCGCATCTGAGGTGCGGCTGGTTGGTACAGAAAACGAGGCGCTGGGAATTGTTCGCACGGCTGAGGCCCTGCGAATGGCAGAAGAGGCTGACGTCGACCTGGTAGAGATCGCACCCCAGGCTTCACCAGTGGTCTGCAAGCTCATGGACTACGGCAAGTTCCGGTACCAAGAGCAAAAGCGAGCAGCCGAGGCCAAATCCAAGCAGAAGATTATTCAGGTCAAAGAAGTCAAGTTTCGCCCTGGTACCGATGACAACGACTACCAGGTCAAGATGCGCAACCTGGTTCGCTTCCTGGAAGAGGGTGACAAGGCCAAAGTCACCATCCGATTCCGGGGTCGTGAGATGGCCCACCAGGAATTCGGCATGCGAATGCTGGAGCGGGTCAAAGAAGATTTGGCCGAGTTGGGGCAGGTTGAACAGATGCCCAAGCTCGAGGGACGTCAGATGGTGATGGTCGTCGCGCCCAAGAAAAAGAAGTAAGCAGTCGTTGTAGTAGTGGGTAGTACAAAAAGCTAGCTGGCGGTTCAAAGAAGTGAGGGCAGGGTGCCTTCCACCGACTGATGGCAAATCAAGGAGCAGAAAATGCCCAAAATGAAGACCAAGAAGGCCGCTTCCAAGCGGTTTATCGCACGTGGGAGTGGCTCGATCAAACGAGCTCACGCTACCAAGCGTCACATCCTGACCAAGCGCACCACCAAAAACAAGCGTCAACTCCGCGGCACGCTGACTGTCCATCCTTCGGATGTGAAGCACGTTCGCGACATGATGCCCTACGCATAAGGAGACTGAACCATGCCTCGCGTAAAACGTGGTGTTACCGCTCGTGCCCGTCACAAGAAAATCCTGGCCCTGGCCAAAGGCTTCCGTGGCCGCCGCAACAATGTCTTCCGTGTTGCCAAGCAGGCTGTCATGCGTGCTGGCCAATACGCCTACCGCGACCGTCGTAATCGCAAGCGTGTGTTCCGCGCTCTGTGGATCACCCGTATCAATGCGGCCTGCCGCATGAACGACCTGACCTACAGCCGTTTCATCAACGGTCTGAAGAAAGCCGGTATCGACATGGACCGCAAGGTTCTCGCCGATATGGCCGTCATGGACAAGGTTGCTTTTGCTGCCATCGTGTCCAAGGTAAAGGCCGCCCTGGCTGCCTAAGACAGGCAGCTGGCGCGCCCATGTCGCAACTTGACCAGATCGTCTCGCAGGCCCAAGCGGCCTTCGAGGCGGCCTCTGACGCTCCCAGTCTAGAAAACGCCAAGGCCCAGTTCCTGGGCAAAGCAGGCCTGCTCACCGAGCAGCTCAAAGGACTGGCGGCACTCCCCCCCGAAGAAAAAAAGACCCTCGGCGCAGCCGTTAACCAGGCCAAGCAGGCCATCGAGGCGCTGCTCAATGCTCGTCGTCAGGCCTTGGCCGACGCCCAGCTGGCCCAGCGTCTGTCGGCAGAAGCCATTGACATCACCATGCCTGGCCGCGGTGCTGGCCTGGGCAGTGTCCATCCGGTCATGCAGTCCTGGCAGCGCATCGAGGACATCTTTCGATCGATTGGTTTCGATGTGGCCGATGGCCCCGAGATCGAGACCGACTGGTTTAACTTCACCTCGCTCAACAACCCGCTCAATCACCCCGCGCGGTCCATGCAGGACACCTTCTATCTAGAAGAGCGCGACGAGACGGGTCTGCCTTTGCTGTTGCGCACCCACACCAGCCCCATGCAGGTGCGCTATGCCAAGGCCAATCCACCGCCCATCAAGGTCATCGCGCCGGGTCGCACCTATCGGGTGGACAGCGATGCCACCCACTCGCCCATGTTCCATCAGGTCGAAGGCCTGTGGATCGCAGAGGACGTGAGCTTTGCCGACCTCAAGGGCGTGTACCACGACTTTCTCAAGCAATTCTTCGAAGACGACGCGCTCGACATTCGTTTTCGTCCGTCTTTCTTCCCGTTTACCGAGCCCTCGGCCGAGGTCGACATGCGCTTTGCCAGTGGCCCCTTAAAGGGTCGTTGGCTCGAGATCTCTGGCGCCGGTCAGGTGCACCCCGATGTGGTGCGCAACTTTGGCCTGGATCCCGAGCGCTTTGTGGGCTTTGCCTTTGGCAGCGGCCTGGAGCGCCTGACCATGCTGCGCTATGGCATTGGGGATCTGCGGCTCTTCTTTGACAACGACCTGCGCTTTCTGCGCCAGTTTGCCTAATTCCTTTCTATGCGACTTCCTGAGAGCTGGCTGCGAGCCTGGGTTCCCAACGACCTCTCCATCGAGGAGATCGCCGATCGCCTGACCATGGCTGGTCTCGAGGTCGAAGAGATCGAGGCCCGTGCGCCTGACTTCACCGGTGTGGTGCTGGCCAAGGTGCTGGCCGCCGAGAAACACCCCGACGCAGACCGCCTGCGCGTCTGCACCGTAGATGCCGGACCCGATGCGCCCAGCCTGCAGATCATCTGCGGTGCACCCAATGCCCGTGCTGGCATTTATGTGGCCTGCGCCCGTGATGGCGCTGTGCTGCCAGGCAACTTCAAGATCAAGCAGGCCAAGATGCGCGGTGTCGTCAGCCAGGGCATGCTCTGTTCGGGCAAAGAACTCGGCATGACCGAGGACTCCGAGGGCATTCTGGAACTCGACCTTGGTCAGTCTGCGCTGGGATCCAACATTCGCGACCACCTTCGTCTGGATGAGAAGACCCTGGTCATCAAGCTCACGCCCAACCGGGCCGACTGCCTGTCCATGGCCGGTGTGGCCCGTGAGTTGTCTGCACTCATCGGTAAACCGCTGGTCAAGCCCGCCTATGTCCAAAACCCATCGGCTGCGGCCGCCAAGGGCAGTGCATCGATTGGGGTGACGATAGACCCCGCAGCCCATGACCTGTGTGGCCGTTTTGTCAGCCGCGTGGTCAGCGGCGTGAACGCCAAGGCCGCCACGCCTGACTGGATGAAGGCCCGCCTGGAGCAGGCCGGCCAGCGCAGCATCTCGGCCCTGGTCGATATCTCGAATTACGTCATGCTGGAGTTGGGTCAGCCCAACCATATTTTTGACCGCGCCAAGCTCTCGGGCGATCTGTCGGTTCGCTGGGCCAAGCCCGGTGAGCAGCTGGCCCTGCTCAATGGCCAGACGGTCGAGCTGGCCGCCGATGTGGGCGTGGTGGCCGATGCCAAAGGCCCCGTGTCGCTCGCCGGCATCATGGGTGGCGATGGCTGCTCGGTGGGTGATGAGACCACCGAGGTGGTCTTGGAGGCTGCCTTCTGGTGGCCTGATGCCATTCGGGGCCGGGCCAACCGATACAAGTTTTCAACAGACGCTGGTCACCGGTTTGAGCGCGGGGTAGACCCTGCCGCCACGGCTGATCAGCTCGCGGTGTTGACCCACCTGGTGGTGGAGATCTGCGGTGGCCAGGCCGGCCCGGTCTTGGACCAGGTGGTGCGTCTGCCCCAGACCCAGTCGGTGTCCATGCGTCAGGCCCGTTGCGAGAAGATTCTGGGCCGACCCTACAGCCGCGAGCAGATCGAGTCGGTCTTCAAGGGCCTGGGCTTTGAGTTCCAGACCAAGGCCGATCCTGCTGCTGCCGACAAAGCCATCTTTACCGTGACGGCGCCCAGCTACCGGTTTGACCTGGCCATTGAAGAAGACCTGATTGAAGAGGTCGCTCGGATCGTGGGCTTTGATGCCATCGACCATCGTCCACCCGTGGCGCCTTTGGTCATGGCCCATCAGCCCGAGGGCCAGCGCACCAAGTCGCAGCTGCGCAATCGCATGGTCGGGGCCGACTACAACGAGGTGGTGACCTACAGCTTTATCGACCGAGCCTTGGCCGAGGCCTTTGCCCGGGCCGATCAGCTCTTGCCGCTGCAAAACCCCATTGCCGCCCAGATGGCCGTCATGCGGCCAAGCCTGGTGCCTGGTCTGCTGACCGCACTGACCGACAACCTGGCCCGCAAGGAATCCAGGGTTCGGGTCTTTGAGATTGGCCGCAAGTTCATAAAAGACCCCAGCGTAAAGGCCGGCCCCTGGTCGGTTCAGGGTGTGCACCAGCCGGTGCAGCTGGCAGCCCTGGCCTATGGCGATGCCCTGGGTGAGCAGTGGGCCACGCCCGCTCGCTGGGTGGATTTCTTTGACTTGAAGGCTGACCTGGAGAGACTGGTTAGCCCCTTGAGCCTGGCCTTTGAGCGTCCCGATGCTATGCCTGCCGCAGGTGCCCAAGGCCTGCTGGCCAACCTGCACCCCGGTCGGGCTGCCCTGGTCTTGCTGGCCGGGCAGGTGATTGGCGCCATGGGTGAGTTGCATCCCAAGCTCTGCCAGACCCTGGAGTTGGCCAAGGCCCCGGTGGTCTTCGAGATCGACCTGGATGCCGTGCTGCCCAGGCCCATTGCCCAGCCCTCGGCCTTGTCCAAATTCCCGGCCGTGACCCGTGACCTGGCCTTTGTCATGCCCGAGCAGACGGCAGCCGGGCAGGTGATCGCCAAGGTGCAAGAGGCTGCCCGCAAGGCCCCCAATGGCCAGCGTCTGCAGCGGGTTGTGGTCTTTGATGAGTACCGAGGAACAGGCCTTTCGGACGGGGAAAAGAGCCTGGCCTTTAGGTTTGTGCTCCAAGATACTGAAAAAACACTAGAAGATTCCGAAGTCGACGCCTTGATGTCGGTATTTTCTGATACAGTGCAATCAGTTTTTAGCGCACGGGTGCGTCGCTAAATTCAAAAATTAGTGCCGACAAGTCAAACGCTTGTTGGCCTTTTTGGAGAATCCACTTTGACCGACATGAACAACAGTCCGCTGACTGAGGCCAAGCTGTCCCCGATCGAGGCGGACACGCTGACCAAGGCGGAACTGGCCAACGTGCTCTACGAGCAGGTCGGTCTGAACAAGCGTGAGGCCAAGGATGTGGTCGATGCCTTCTTCAACGAGATCCGCGATGCCCTGGTCAAGGGTGATTCGGTCAAGCTCTCGGGCTTTGGCAACTTTCAGCTGCGCGACAAGCCCCAGCGTCCCGGCCGCAACCCCAAGACCGGCGAACCCATTCCCATTTCGGCCCGACGTGTGGTGACCTTCCACGCCAGCCAAAAGCTCAAGGCCCAGGTCCAGGGCGACGACTACACGGATGCAGACTAAACAAGCCCTGCCGGCCATTCCTGCCAAGCGCTACTTCACCATTGGTGAGGTGAGTGACCTGTGTGCGGTCAAGCCGCATGTGCTGCGCTACTGGGAGCAGGAGTTCAGCCAGCTCAATCCGGTCAAGCGCCGGGGCAACCGCCGCTACTACCAGCACCACGAGGTGCTGCTGATTCGTCGGATTCGCGAGTTGCTGTACGAAGAGGGCTTCACCATTTCTGGGGCCAAGACCAAGCTCTCCGGTGGTCGCATCATGGCCACGGCCACAGAGCAGACCGCATCGGATGTGCAGGGCATTCATCTGGATGGCCGTGCCAGCCTGGCTGGTGGTGTGGCTGGTTACGGTGTGGCCAATCAGGTTGCCGCGCCTGCATCGCCTGCCCAGGCATTGGCTAACTCCACGGCCAATCCAGCGGGCTTGAGTCCCATGGTTCGGTCTGAACTGGTGGCGATTCTGAACCTGCTCAAGGGTCAGTAACAGCGGTTCTTGGAGTGGTCGGCGCCGGCAATCCTCGTCGGCTTTCGGTATACTCTCGTTCTTCGGTCGGGGCGTAGCGCAGCCTGGTAGCGCACTTGCATGGGGTGCAAGGGGTCGGATGTTCGAATCATCTCGCCCCGACCAATTCTTCTCTATTAGTCACTCCCGGGTTTATACTTTTGACTGTCTACATTTGTAGACACCGTCTGTTGGTGCTCGTCTA
>JBMSJG010000036.1:0-8853 GCA_049418645.1 Burkholderiaceae bacterium
GTGGCGCTCACCTGAACGGCTGGCTGGCTTGTCTTCGGCCTTGGGGCTGCCCGTGAAGAGCGAGAAGAGGCGTGACAGGAAGGAGGGCTTGGATGCCTGGACCTGTCCGCGCGCTGGTCTTGGGGCGGCTACAGGTGCTGGGGTTGAAGGCGTGATGCCCTTGACCACAGCCTCTTGGCGGGGCTTGGCGGCGACCTCTTCTTTTTGCTTGAGGTAAGGCGAATCCGCTGCTGGGCCATCGGCCATGGCATAGCTGGCCTTGGCCTCCTCCAGGCGGGGGTCATCGTGGCGCAGGCGCTCCAACGTGTAGTTGGGCGTCTCCAGATGCTTGTTGGGGATGAGCACGATCGTGATCTTGAGTCTGGCTTCCAGCTTGGCAATATCGGTCCGCTTTTCATTGAGCAGAAAGCTGGCGACCTCGACAGGCACCTGAACGTGCAGGGCGGCTGTGCCCTCTTTCATGGCCTCTTCTTGCAGGATGCGCAGAATGTGCAGGGCGCTGGAATCGGTATCGCGAATGACGCCGGTGCCGTTGCAACGAGGGCATGACATGTGTGAGCCTTCGTTGAGGGCAGGGCGCAGGCGCTGACGAGACAACTCCATCAGGCCAAAGCGAGAGATCTTGCCCATTTGGACGCGGGCCCGGTCGTGGTGCAGGGCATCGCGCAGGCGTTGCTCGACCTCGCGCTGGGCCTTGGCCGACTCCATGTCGATGAAGTCGATGACAATCAGGCCACCCAGGTCGCGCAGTCGAAGCTGGCGGCCGACCTCGTCGGCTGCCTCCAGGTTGGTGCGCAGGGCGGTCTCTTCGATGTCCGAGCCCTTGGTGGCGCGTGCCGAGTTAACGTCGACTGCCACCAGGGCCTCGGTGTGGTCAATGACCAGGGCACCGCCGGAGGGTAGGGCCACTTGGCGTGAGTAGGCGGTTTCGATCTGATGCTCGATCTGAAAGCGCGAGAACAGGGGCACATCGTCGCGATATCGTTTGACCCGTGAGGCCATGTCCGGCATGACATGCAGCATGAACTGGCGAGCCTGTTCATAGATGTCGTCGGTGTCGATGAGGATCTCACCGATGTCCGGGTGGAAGTAGTCTCGGATGGCGCGGATGACCAGGCTGGACTCCTGAAAAATCAGGTAGGCGCCGGATTGCAGGTTGCGAGCGTCGTCGATGGCCTTCCAGAGCTGCAGAAGATAGTTCAGGTCCCACTGGAGCTCGTCGGGTGTGCGACCAATGCCAGCCGTGCGGGCAATGATGCTCATGCCGGATGGCATCTGGAGCTGGTCCATGGCCTCTTTGAGTTCTTGCCGGTCCTCACCCTCGATACGACGCGATACGCCGCCGCCCTTGGGGTTGTTGGGCATTAGCACCAGGTAGCGGCCAGCCAGTGAGATGTAGGTGGTCAGGGCTGCGCCCTTGTTGCCACGCTCTTCTTTTTCGACTTGGACCAGCAGCTCGGTGCCTTCGGCGATGGCCTCTTTGATGGAGGCGCGAGAGTCTACGCCCGGGCGGAAATACTCTCGGGCGATTTCTTTGAAGGGTAGAAAGCCGTGGCGGTCTTCGCCGTAATTGACGAAGCAGGCTTCTAGGCTGGGCTCTACTCGGGTGACGACACCCTTGTAGATGTTGCTCTTGCGCTGTTCACGACCGGCGGTTTCGATGTCGAGGTCGACCAGACGCTGGCCGTCGACGATGGCAACCCGCAGTTCTTCTGCATGGGTCGCGTTAAACAACATACGTTTCATTTCAGACTTCTCCAAAAATGACAGGCTTTGGGGCTGCGCGCATGGGGCGCTGCAGGAGACCCGAGGTCTGTCGGCGCTGCGTTAGCGAACTAACAGCAGCCGGGGAGCGTCTGGGGGTGGTGCGGCGTTGGTGAGAGGCGAGCGACAGCAGGCCGCTGACCACTGGGGTCAGGGCTGATGCTGGGTATGAAGGAGGGAAGGGTGAACAACGCATCACAGCGGCCGGTTTGGGGGCCACTGGGGGGATTCTTCACGGGAACATCCACGCGATTCATAAATTCTGCTTTGGGTCTCACTTTTGCCAGGCCACGCCAAGGGGCGCTCCGTGGTCACATACAATCTGGGGAATCCGACACATCGGCAACAGAGCGCTCAGACTGGCTGGACAGCAGGTTGGCCGGAAGTCAGGGACCTCAGGTTCTCTTACGAACGGACCCAGTATAGCCCACAGTTCCTCTGGATGTGTGGAAAATTGTTTTTAAACCGGCGCTAAGCGTCGGATTTTTTTAGGAATCCGCCTTGAGCCTCCCCAACAAGCCCTTGCAGGTCCAGCACATCGAGATCGGCCCGGACCATGACGGCCAGCGTGTGGATAACTTTCTACTCGGGCAGCTCAAGGGAGTCCCCAAGTCTAGGATCTACAGCATGCTTCGAAACGGCGAGGTGCGGGTCGATGGGGGACGGGTCAAGCCCGAGACCCGTTTGGCCGAGGGCCAGCGCCTCAGGCTGCCTCCGGTGCGACAGGCGGCTCCAGCCACGGATGGCCCAGGAGGCCTGTTGGATCCCTCTCAGCAGTTGCTGGCCCAACGCATGGCCGGTGGACTGCCAGTGGTCTATGAGGCCGACGGCCTGCTGGTGGTCGACAAGCCAGCCGGTATGGCAGTACACGGGGGCAGCGGCATTCGGCTGGGCGTGGTCGAGGCCCTGCGAGCCCAACGGCAAGATCCCATGCTCGAGCTGGTTCACCGATTGGACCGCGACACCTCGGGTCTTTTAATGCTGGCCACTAGCCGCAAGGCCCTGTTGTCGCTTCATCGGCAGCTTCGCGATGGTCAGATGAGAAAACGCTATCTGGCGGTCGTGTTGGGCGACTGGAAGCCCATGGGCACCGATCCCACCCGGCTGATTAAGGCCCCCCTGCTCAAAACGCTCTCGGCCAATGGTGAACGCTGGGTGCGTGTAGACCCAAAGGGTCAGCCCTCGATGACCCGGGTCCGGCTTCTGGCTCGCGGTGAACTGCCGGGCATTGGTCCCATCAGCCTGCTGCAGTGTGAACCCCTGACTGGACGAACCCATCAGATTAGGGTCCACCTGCAGTCGGTCGGACATCCCATCTTGGGGGATCCCAAGTACGGGGTGGACGCGATGAATGACCTGGCGCGGCAGCAAGGCTTGAGCCGGATGTACCTGCACGCCTGGCGACTGGCCATTGGCTCGGCAGAGACGGGAGCGGAGAGGCTGGAATTGGCCGCTGAGCCCACCGGGGCCCTGCGACGAGACTTCGAGGCCATGGGGCTGACCCAGGTGAGTTCGCCCAACGCAAAGGCCTCCTCATGAAGCCATCCCTGATTATTTTTGATTGGGATGGGACGGTGGTGGACTCTACCCAGACCATCGTCGAGGCCATTCGACAGTCTTGTCGTGATTTGCAGATTGCCGTCCCGAGTCCGGAGCAGGCCGCCTATGTGATTGGCCTTGGACTCCACGATGCCCTGCGGCACGTGGCCCCGGAACTGCCGGTTGAGCGGGTACCCGAGTTGACTGCTCGGTTCCGGATTCACTACTTGTCCAGAGACCAGTTCCTCAGGCCCTTCGAGGGCATGACGGACATCTTCGATGCCCTGCGCTCGGCGGGTCTGCCGCTGACGGTTGCCACCGGCAAGTCACGGGTGGGTCTAGAGCGGGCCTTCGACGCCACGCAGACCCGTCATTATTTTGCGACCTCTCGCTGTGCCGATGAGTCGGTGCCCAAGCCTGGACCAGAGATGGTCTTGGAGATCTGCGAGGAATTGGACCTTGAGCCAGAGGCAGCGCTGGTGATCGGTGACACCACCCATGACCTGCAGATGGCCCGATCCGCCGGGGCTCACGGCTTGGCCGTGAGTTATGGTGCTCACCCAGAACATTTGCTGCTCGAGCAGAGTCCAAGGGCCTGTCTGCCCTCTGTGCCGGCCCTGCGGGCCTGGCTAGAAGACCATGTTTTGTAACCAAAGGAAGAACCATGACCGATCCACTCATTGAGAAACTATTGCTGGCCCAGGTCACCGAACAACGTCGGGCTCGTCGCTGGGCCATGGTGCGCCGACTGCTCAGTCTGCTGGTCCTGCTGGTGATCACTGGGCTCGTCTTCTCTCGCGGTCCCGGCCTGCATGGGGCAGATGTGGTCAAGGGTCCCCACACGGCTGTGATCGACATCAAGGGTGTGATTGAGGCCGAGGGTGAGGCAGACGGGTTTATGGTGAGCAAGGCCCTGGCAGAGGCCTTTGAGACCGAGGAGGCCAAGGGCATCGTGCTGCGATTGAACTCGCCGGGCGGCAGTCCCGTGCAGGCCGGCATGATCTTCGATGAGATTCGTCGCCTGAAAAAAGCCTATCCCGACAAGCCGGTGATGGCCGTGGTCGAGGACGTGGCGGCCTCCGGTGGCTACTACATTGCGGCGGCTGCCGATCAGATTTACGTCAACCAGGCCAGCCTGATTGGTTCGATTGGTGTTCGCATGGACAGCTTTGGCTTTACCGAGGCCATGAAGAAACTGGGCATCGAACGCCGCCTGCTGACGGCCGGTCAGAACAAGGCCATGCTGGATCCCTTCCTGCCACAAAAGCCCGAGCATCAGCAGGTCATGCGAAGCCTGATGGCAGAGGTGCACGCTCAGTTCATCGAGGCCGTGAAGCAGGGCCGCGGCAATCGTCTGAAGTTGGTGGCCGGTCAGCCCGATGACAAGGCAGAGGTCTTCTCCGGCATGGTCTACACGGGCAGCAGAGGTATTCAGCTGGGGCTGGCCGACGGGCTGGGCACTGTGCAGTCGGTTGCCCGTGACCAGATCAAGGCCGAGACCTTGGTCGACTACAGCGTCTCACCAACCCTGGCCGAGCGCCTGGCGCAGCGATTTGGTGCGTCGATGGCCCAGACCTTGTTTGGCCTGATGCGCAGCAGTGGGGCCAGCCCACATTTGGGCTACTGAGCTGGGCTACTAAGGGCTGGGGCTAGCGGCCGCTGGTCAAGGGGTCCAGTCCCCAGGTCCGCAGCATCTTGGTGAGGGCCACCATCGGCAGGCCAATCAGGGCAGTGGGGTCTGGTGTGTCCATTTTCTGAATCAGGACGGTGCCGAGCCCCTCTGACTTGGCGGCACCTGCGCAATCCAGGGGTGACTCCAGGTCGATATAGCGCTGCAGTTGGGTGTCGCTGAGTTCGGACTCGGCCAGCCAATGCACATCGGTGCTCACGATTTGAATCTGGCTCTCGCCGGTGTCTGCCCGAAACAGGCAGACCGCCGTGTGAAAACTGGTGACGCTGCCCCTTTGCCACTGAAGCTGGGACAAGGCCGCCTGGGGCGTGCCCGGTTTGCCCATGAGTCGACCCTTGCAGACTGCGACCTGGTCACTGCCGATCAGCCAGGCCTGAGGGTATTGCTGGGCCAGCGCCATGGCCTTGGCCTTGGCCAGTCGAAGGCTGAGGGCCAGGGGGGATTCGCCGGGCAGTGGGGTCTCGTCCACCATGGGCTTGGCCTGGTCAAATGGCAGGCCCAGACGGGCCAGGAGTTGGCGTCGGTATGGACTCGTAGAGGCAAGAACAAGCTGGACCATGACCGGATTGTCTCACCGCTATCATGGCGACATGTCAGACCTGAAAGATTTTGATCCCCAGATGCCGGTGGACCGCCATTTGTGGTCTAGCCGTTTCCCGGGCGGACTGCAGGAAGAGGGGCATCTGCTGGCCGAGGACCTGCCAAGGCTCTCGGCCGAGGGCATCGACCTGCCCGATGGTCTGGCCTGGCAGATGCAGTTTCAGAAAGACCAACTGGTGGTTAGCGCCCAGGCTCGGGTCAGCCTGCCCTGCGTGCGTTGCCTGCAGCCAGTGGACGTGGCCCTGGCAACGGTTCGCCGATACCGCCTCTTTGATCAGGCCAGTCAGGCCGACGAGTCTCTAGACATGGCCGACGAGGAAACCCAGACCCTGGCGACCGAGGACCGGCTTAGTCTGGCCCACCTGTTGGAGGACGAGATCATGCTGCTGGCAGCCGATCGGCCCATGCACCAGGACTGCCAGATGACCCTGCCGGACCAACCCCGGCCCGACAATCCTTTCGCCATTCTGGCGAAACTCAAATAAATCCCGGATTTTTCGGGGTTTTGCGCTATACTTTCGCCTTTTTGAAGGCCTGACGGAGATCAGCATGGCTGTTCAACAGAACAAGAAATCACCCTCGAAGCGCGGCATGCACCGTGCACACGACTTTTTGAGCAATCCTCCCACGGCGGTTGAACCCACCACTGGAGAAGTTCATCGTCGCCATCACATCAGCCCCTCGGGCTACTACCGGGGCAAGAAGGTCGTCAAGACCCCGGGCGGCGACGTCTAAAGTCTGACTCTTGCTCAGGGTCGACTGACCCTGGGCGATGCATACGTCTCTCTAGAGATGTCAATGTCCCACGGTCCTGCCGTCCGGGTCGCCATAGATGCCATGGGCGGTGACCATGGTCTACCGGTCACCATCCCCGCTGCGATTGATTTTCTGCAACGCCACGAGCGGCACACCGTGCTGCTGGTGGGGGACGTCTCGCGCATGCAGGCTGCGTTTGAGCAGGCGATGGGTGGCATCAAGTGCTCGGGCCCTGAGGCCGATGGCATGCGGGCCCGAGTGGACTGGCTTCAGGCCGACGAGGTCGTGGCCATGGATGACCCCCCTGCGGTCGCCCTGAAAAACAAGCGGCAATCTTCGATGCGTCTGGCCATTGGGGCTGTGGCGGATGGACAGGCCCAGGCTGCGGTCAGCGCCGGCAACACCGGCGCCCTCATGGCCATCTCGCGATTCGTCTTGAAGATGATCGACGGCATCGATCGCCCAGCCATTGCCACATCGCTTCCCAATCGGACCGGTGGCTCCACCCTGATGCTGGACCTGGGTGCGAACGTGGACTGTTCGGCAGAGCATCTGCTGCAATTTGCCATGATGGGTTCAGCCTTGGTGGCTGCCCTGGATGGACCTGCACGCCCCAGCATTGGCCTGCTGAATGTGGGCGAAGAAGTCATCAAGGGCAACGAGGTGGTCAAGCAGGCCGGTGAGTTGCTTCGGGCCAGCAGCCTGAATTTTCTAGGCAATGTCGAGGGCAACGACATCTTCAAAGGCACTGCAGAGGTCATTGTCTGCGACGGTTTTGTCGGCAACGTGGCACTCAAGACATCCGAGGGCTTGGCCCAGATGATGGGTGGCTTTCTCAAAGACGAGTTCAAGCGCAATTGGGCCACCATGCTGGCAGCAGCGGTGGCCAAACCGGTCTTGCGCCGTTTTGCACGTCGAGCAGATCACCGCCGTTATAACGGCGCTGCTCTTTTGGGTCTTCGCGGCATTGTCTTCAAGAGTCATGGCTCGGCCGATGCCTACGCCTTCCGTCATGCCATTGAGCGTGCGGCCGAGGCGGCTAGTCACGGCTTGAACGAACGGATTCGCGAAGCCCTCGTCGCAGGCTAGTGTTCAAACTGGTGCATCATCTCGGCTATGTCTGAATTGCCTTATTCGATTATTGCGGGCAGCGGCAGCTTCCTGCCCGGCGATCCCGTCTCCAACGAGGATCTTGCAAAACAACTGGCCCAGCAGGGCATCGAGACCTCCGACACCTGGATACGCGAGCGAACCGGCATCTGCCAGCGTCACATCGCATCAGCGGACCTGTCCACCAGCGACTTGGCTGCTCGGGCCGGAGAGCGCGCCATGGCCGATGCGGGTCTCACGCCACAAGACATCGACCTGGTGATTGTGGCGACTTCGACGCCCGACATGATTTTCCCGTCGACCGCCTGCTTTGTGCAGAAGAAGCTGGGCATTGCCCAAGGGGCAGCCTTTGACCTGCAGGCGGTCTGCAGCGGCTTTGTCTACGCGCTCTCGACTGCGGACTTGTTCATTCGCATGGGCAAGGCTCGCAATGCCCTGGTCATTGGCGCAGAGGTCTTCTCCCGTATCCTGGACTGGAAGGACCGCGGGACTTGCGTGCTGTTTGGGGATGGTGCTGGCGCCATGGTGCTCCAGTCGGCCAAAGAGCCCGGCATTCTTGGCCATGTGCTTCATGCCCGAGGTGAGTACGAGAGTATTCTGCGCACGCCGGGGGTGGTTGCCCATGGGCAGGTGCAGGGCAATCCCTTTCTGACCATGGATGGTCAGGCCGTCTTCAAGCTGGCGGTGGAGGTGCTGGAGTCGTCTGCTCGAGAGGTATTGGCCCAGGCCAACCTTGGGACCGACCAGGTGGATTGGCTGATTCCACACCAGGCCAACATTCGAATTCTGCAGTTCACGGCCAAACGGCTGGGCATCTCCCCCGACCGAGTGGTGGTGACGGTGGATCAGCATGGCAACACCTCAGCGGCCTCGGTACCGCTGGCCTTTGACCTGGCTCGAAAAGATGGCCGGCTCAAGGCTGGTCAGACGGTCCTCATGCAGGGCGTTGGAGGGGGCTTTACCTGGGGTGCCGTGCTGGCACGCCTGACCCGTTAACTTCTAAGACTCATCACCATGAACGCTTCTCAAGTTGCCTTTTTATTTCCTGGCCAAGGTTCGCAATCGGTCGGCATGCTGGCCGGTTTTGCTGGAAACCTGGTGGTTGATCAGACCCTCCAGCAGGCCAGCGATGCCCTTGGGCAAGACCTGGCTGCTCTGATTGCCAATGGTCCAGCCGAAGACTTGGGTCTTACTGTGAACACCCAGCCCGTTATGCTGACCAGCGCGGTTGCCTTCTATCGCGCTTATCTGGCCGCAGGCGGACAGCCACCCGGCTATATGGCGGGTCACAGCCTTGGCGAGTATGCAGCCCTCACCGCCGCGGGCGTCTTTGAGTTGGTCGATGCCGTCAAGGCCGTGCGCTTTCGAGCCCAGCAGATGCAAGAGGCGGTGCC
>JBMSJG010000037.1:0-8779 GCA_049418645.1 Burkholderiaceae bacterium
GGCTGCGCTCAGCCCGACGGGCCAGCGTTCTGGCGATGTGACACTGGGCGGCGGCTAGGCTGCCACCGGGCAGAATAAATTCGGTCAGGCGAGGCAGGTCGGCATTGTCTCGGGCCACCCAGTCATCGAGTTGTTGCAATCGCTCCGGCATCAGCAGGGTCATGCCTGGGCAGCTGATCTGCCCGCCCAGGTTAAACAGATCGTTTTGCACCTGTCGCAGGGCCTCATCGACCGCCTGCATCTCTGCCGCATGGGCAGCCAGAGCCTGCGGCGCTGACAGGCCGGCTTTGAGCTGGGCTCGCAGCAGCCCCAGCTGGCTGTTGAGCTCGTCCACATCGCCCATGGCATGGAACCGGGCATGGTCCTTGGGCAGACGGGTGCCGTCTGCCAGGCCAGAGGTGCCGTCGTCGCCGGTGCGAGTGGTGATGGCGGAGAGTCGATGTCCCATAGCTTTCAGTCTAGCAAGACCAGGGTTATTAGCGAGATTCAAGCCCTGCCCCCGCCCTACAATAGCGGCATGAACGCTCCGACCGAGACCCAACAGATGCGCCTTGGCGAACTGCGGTTTGCCGATTTCACCAAGCCCATGGACGAGACCAAGCGCCAGGCGGTGCTCGCCGCCTTGGCTCAGGTACTGCCCGCCGATGCCTTGATCTCTCAGACCGAGGGCCTCAAGCCTTACGAATGCGATGGCCTGTCGGGCTATCGTCAACTGCCGGCCGCGGTCGCGCTACCCCACAATGAATCTCAGGCGGCTGCCGTCCTGCGCCTTTGTCGAGACTGGGAGGTACCAGTGGTCGCCCGCGGGGCAGGTACGGGGCTGTCGGGTGGCGCCACGCCTCACCGCGGTGGGGTGGTCCTGTCCTTGGCGCGATTCAATCAGATTCTGTCGATTGACCCGGTGGCCAGGCTGGCCAGGGTTCAGCCCGGTGTTCGCAACCTGGCCATCAGCGAGGCCGCTGCGCCTCACCAGCTCTACTACGCGCCAGACCCCTCGTCTCAGATTGCCTGCACCATCGGTGGCAACGTGGCCGAAAACTCCGGTGGTGTGCACTGCCTCAAATACGGCCTGACCGTTCACAACGTCCTGCGTGTGCGAGGACTGACCATTGATGGTGAGGTCGTGGAGTTCGGCTCAGAGGCCTTGGACTCCGCTGGCCTTGACCTGCTGGCCCTGATCATCGGGTCTGAAGGCATGCTGGCGGTCACGACCGAAGTCACAGTCAAGCTGGTACCCAAGCCCCAACTGGCCCAAGTCATCATGGCCTCCTTTGACGACGTCCAAAAGGCGGGCAACGCTGTGGCCGACCTCATCGCTGCTGGCATTATTCCGGCCGGACTAGAGATGATGGACAAGGGCATGACCGAGGCCGTAGAGGAATTCGTTCATGCTGGTTATGACACCCAGGCGCAGGCGATTCTGCTCTGCGAATCGGATGGCACGCCAGAGGAAGTGGCTGAGGAAATTGGTCGCATGAAGGCGGTGTTATCCGCCAGTGGTGCAACGGGTCTCAGTGTCAGCCAATCCGAGGCCGAACGACTGCGCTTCTGGTCTGGCCGTAAGAACGCCTTTCCGGCCTCGGGTCGGATCTCGCCCGACTACTACTGCATCGATGGCACCATCCCTCGCCGGCGCCTAGGCGACATGCTCAGCCGAATCGCAGAACTCGAGCTGAAGTATGGCCTGCGTTGCCTGAATGTCTTTCACGCGGGCGATGGCAACCTGCACCCGCTGATTCTGTTCAATGCAGCCAACCCTGGCGAATTCGAGACCACCGAGCGATTCGGGGCTGAGATTCTGGAGATCTGTGTCGAGTATGGTGGCACCGTCACCGGTGAACATGGGGTGGGCATTGAGAAGGTGAACTCCATGTGCGTCCAGTTTTCACCAGAGGAGCGCATGTCCTTCTTTGCGGTGAAGCGGGCCTTTGATCCGCAGGGCCTCCTCAACCCCGGCAAGGCCATCCCCACCCTCACCCGCTGCGCAGAGTATGGGCGCATGCACGTGCACATGGGGGCCCTTCGCTTCCCCGAATTACCTCGCTTCTAAAGATGTCTATGACCATTGAACCAGGCGCCTGGGTCGAGCAGGCCAAACAACTCATCGAGCAGGCCAAGTCTCGTGGCCAGGCGGTCGACATCCAAGGGCATGGCAGCAAAGCCTTCTATGGCAACCCGCTGTCGCGATCCACGGTGCCGCTGTCTACGCTCGACTACCAGGGCGTGGTCAGCTACGACCCAACCGAATTGGTCGTGGTGGTCAGGGCCGGTACCCCCATCGAGGCGCTGCAGTCGGTCTTGGCAGAAAACAACCAGATGCTGGCCTTCGATCCTCCCCAGTTTTCAGGACCCCGGGGTCGCGGTACCGTGGGCGGCATGGTGGCCACCGGCCTGTCTGGGCCACGTCGCCTGCAGGCAGGTGCCTGCCGAGATTTCATTCTGGGCCTGACGGTGCTCAGCGCCGATGGTCAGTTACTCCGCTACGGCGGCACGGTCATGAAGAACGTCGCCGGCTACGACCTCTCTCGTTTGCATGCCGGTGCCCTGGGCAGCCTCGGTCTGATCTTGGATGTCTCTCTCAAAGTCCTGCCCAGGCCTGCAGCCACTGCCACCATTCGTCTGCCCATCGAAGAGGCCCAAGCCATCTTGATGGCCAACCAGAGCCTGGCGCAGCCCTTGCCGATCGTGGCCACCGCTTATCTGCCGCAGTCGGCCGAACTCTCGATGGAACTGGCGGGCGCGCAGGCGGCCGTGGCCTCCGCCCAAAAACGGTTCGTCGATCAGCATGGGGCCCAGTCCCTGACTGGCCCAGAGGCAGAGGCCTTCTGGACGTCCCTCAGGGACCAGACCCATGCGGTGTTCACACCGCCATCGGATGCGCACAGCCTCTGGCGCATCTCGGTGCCGACCACCTCACCCGCCTTGTCTCAGCAGACCTGCCTGTCTGAGTGGGCCTTCGGCCAGCGTTGGGTCTGGTCTGATTTGCCTGCGCAGGTCCTCTTTGATGAGGCGGCCCGGTTGGGTGGTCATGCCACCGCCTGGCGTGCGGCGGTCTCCTCCAGCCTACCGCAGACCGGTGTTTTTGCTCGACTGGCCCCGGTGGTGCAACAGATTCACCTGAGGCTCAAGGAAGAGCTCGACAGCCAACGGCTCTTTAATCCCGGCCGTCTGGGCCCTCAACTCTGAGCAGGAATAGCAGCGCATGGAAACCAAACTCGCCGACTTCATTGCAGACACGCCAGCTGGTCGTGAGGCCGAGGCCATCCTGCGGCGATGTGTGCACTGTGGGTTCTGCACGGCCACTTGTCCGACTTACCAGGTTCTGGGTGATGAGCTCGACGGTCCGCGCGGCCGCATTTACCTGATCAAGCAGATGCTCGAGGGCGGCCAGACCAGTCGCGAGACCATGCGACACCTGGACCAGTGCCTGACCTGCCGAAACTGTGAGACCACCTGCCCATCCGGCGTGCAGTATGGACGCCTCGTCGACATTGGACGCGAGGTGGTCGAGCAACGGGTGTCTCGTCCGATGATGCAGACCTTCACCCGAACCCTGCTGCGTGAGGGCCTGACCTCGTCGTGGTTCGCACCAGCCTTCCGACTGGGTCAATCGGTTCGAGGCCTCTTGCCCAAGGTCTTGGCCAGCAAGCTGCCCCAGGTTCGGCCAGTCGGCGTGCTGCCTCAGACAGCGCACCATGCTCGGCAGGTGATTGGCCTGAAGGGCTGTGTGCAGCCCACCATGGTGCCCACCATCGATGCCGCCATGACTCGGGTGCTGGATCGTCTTGGCATCGGCGTCATCACCCCAAGTGCTGGGGGCTGCTGTGGTGCCATTCGTCATCACCTGGCTGACGGCCGAGGGGCCTTACAAGACGCTCGGCGCAACATCGACGCCTGGTGGCCACTGATCGCCCAGAATCAGGTGGAGGCCATTGTGGTCAATGCCTCAGGCTGTGGGGTCATGGTCAAGGACTACGGGCACCTGCTGGCCGATGATCCAGCCTACGCCGACAAAGCCCGCCGTGTTTCTGATCTGGCCAAGGACCCGATTGAACTCATCGAGCCCATGCTGACGACGCTTCAAGCGCAGCTGACCCAGGGACAAAAGTCCAGTGGTTCATTGCCATCGGCTGGTGCTTCTCGTGTGGCCTACCACCCGCCCTGCACCCAGCAGCACGGCCTGAAGATCAAAGGGGCCGTGGAGCGTCTGCTCCAGGGCCTTGGTGCCACTTGTCTGCCTGTGGCAGATAGCCACCTGTGCTGCGGTTCGGCTGGCACCTATTCGGTTCTGCAGCCTGCCCTGTCAACCGAGCTCAAGTCACGAAAGCTTGCGGCCCTCAGTGCCCACCAGCCCCAGATGATTCTCTCTGCCAACGTGGGCTGTATTACCCATCTGGAATCCGGGTCTGACATTCCGGTTCGACATTGGCTGGAGTGGCTTGACGAGCGACTCGAGTCATCAGCTGCGAATAAAACGCTCGGTTAGTCGAGCGCCATGGGCGGCCGATAGACTGCATCAGCCATTCGATCTTGTATCAGGCGGGGCAGATGCTGCCCAAAATCCTCGGGCCGACGGCACCAGTCACCGATGGGAGATTGCCGGGCCGTCCTTGGACACAGGCCTGGGCCAGCCAGGCAAAGGCAGCGGCTTCGATCGCCTGACTGGGCCAGCCCAGGTCATCGGTTCGCAGCACTCGACAGTCCAGAGTGGCAGACAGTGACTGCATGAGCACCGGATTCTGAACCCCACCGCCGCAGACGTAGAGGGTCTGAAGGTCAGCTGGGCATTGGGCCGCCACGCTGCGTGCGGTCAGCTCCACCAGGGTTCTTTGAACATCCTCAGGGGCCAAGGCGTTCAGGTCTAGACCGGCAGCTGCTGCGCCACGCTGGACCCACTGCAAATGAAACTGGTCACGCCCCGTGCTCTTAGGGGGCGCAGCAGCAAAAAAAGGATCCGCCAGCAATTGGTGCAGCAGGACCTCGTGAACCTGTCCGGCAGCAGCCAGGCGCCCTTGATGGTCAATGGCCTGGCCGGTTTGTTCTCTCGCCCAGGCATCGAGCAGCGTGTTGCCTGGACCCGTATCGAAGCCCACCACGGCCTCTGGGCGAACGATGGTCAGGTTGGCTATGCCACCGAGGTTGAGCATGCCAGCATTCGCCTGTCCCGTGAGCAGAGCGGCATGAAAAATGGGCACCAGTGGCGCGCCCTGCCCACCAGCTGCAATGTCCCGATTGCGAAAGTCGTACACGACCGGCAACCCAGTGCGCTCTGCAATGGTGGGTGCGTGAACAAGCTGCAGGCTGTAGCCCTCGTTCGGACGGTGTCGGATGGTCTGCCCATGGACTCCGACGCCGGCCAGCGATAGGGTTGGATGCCGGGCCCGTAGGGCGTGGATCCCGTCGGCGATCTCCATCGACAGAGCGAGTCCCGCCCTTGCAGCGGCATCAATCCCGTCGACCAACTGACCCTGTTGCAACTGGTGGAGCTGGCTGACCAGTCCCTGTGGCATGGGCCTGCTCAGATGGTCCAACAGCTCAGGCTGCCCCTCTGCATGGATCAGGGCGATGTCAATGCCGTCCATGCTGGTGCCAGTCATGACACCCAGCCATAGACCGGGTGTCCTGTCTGGGGTGAGAGCGGGATTCAAGGATTTGCTGCTTTGGCAGACTTGGTGGAGGCCGCTGTCGGCAGGCTGGGACCCGCGGCGGTGTTGACGCTATCGAGTAGTGACAAGCGTTTGCGCAGGTCGGCTGCGGCAACGGTGAACTGGGCCAGCTCAGGACCTGACAGGCTAGGGACCTGCGGATTCTCTTTGGCAATCTTGGTGGGATCAATGGATCGACCATGCACCCTGAATTCGTAGTGCAGATGGGGTCCCGTAGCCCAGCCTGTGGTGCCGACGTAGCCAATGACCTCGCCCATGCGAACCGAGCGGCCGCTTTTGATACCGGGTGCAAAACGCGACAGGTGGGCGTAATAGGTGCTGTAGCGCTGGTTGTGCTGAATGCCAACGGCGTTGCCGTATCCCCCGTTGTGGCCCACCGAGACGACCTCTCCATCGGCTACAGCGCGAACGGGGGTACCGGTTGGCGCAGCGTAGTCGACGCCTTGGTGCGCACGCGGGTCCCCGAACAGAGGGTGTAGCCGGTAGCTCGAGAAGCTGGAGCTGACCCGTGTGAAGCGCAGCGGTGCGGCCAGAAAGCCTCGTTTGACCGACTTGCCCTCAGCGTCATAGAAGTTGCCACGCTTGGTTGCCTCGGATTCGAAATACAAGGCCTCGTAGGTCTGCCCAGAGGCCTCAAACCGGACCGCAACCAGCCGGTAATCCCCTAAGTCACGGCCGTCGACCTGTTTGGTCTGGTAAATCACCCGAACCTTGTCGCCAGCCTTCACCTGTCGGCGGAAGTCCAAGTCGGATTCGAACAGGGTCACGATTTCATCCGTCACGGCCGACGGCACATTGGCCTGGTCCATGGCCCCGAAGAACGACTGGCCGACTTCGACACTGCGGTGCTCCGTTCGGGTCTCCACCAAGAGCTGGGCGTTTCGAGACTCAAATTGACCCTCGCCAACCCGTTCAAAAATCCAGGCGTCACCGCCTTGGAGCAGTTGCAGCCTGAGCAGTCGGTTGTTCAGGTCCGTCCGAACAACCGCCGTTCGCCCCTGGGCGGTGCGCAGCACCTTGGCGTAGGCCCGGTTTTGCAAGGCTTTCTCAGCCTGACGGTCCTCGATGCCCATCCGACCCAAGAGTCGCTCGAAGCTGTCGCCGGCTCGTACCTCGTCCTCACGGGACAATTCCAGACCGTGGGCCGCCAGGGCCTGCAGCTGTGGCCCTAGGCCGGGTACCGCAATATCGGTCCGCACCGGGGAGTCCAGAATCCTGGACTCGGCCTCCGAGACCGGTGCCAGGCCGAGTGCGGTCATGGCGGCCATCAACAAGCCAAAGGCAGCGGGGGCAAAGATCCAGGTTTTTAGCGCGCGGGGTGACATGACAAGTAAAATTCTATCTTTAGCCGAATGTCACAGCCCGATGCCCCTTTTTTGCAGCCCTTTTTGCACTCGCCCAGCCCACCCATGACCTCAGCACCCTTTTCTACCGCCCCCCAGAACAAGCCAGGGGCCGCCAACTCGGGGGCCTCCGAGGTCGTCCAGCCAACCTGGCCGCAGGGGCAGTGGTCTCAGGGTGTGAGGGATGCCATGGCAGAGATCACCCGTGGCGTGGACGAGTTGCTGGTCGCCCACGAGATGGCGGCGAAGTTGGCCGCCTCGGAGCAGTCTGGTCAGCCGCTGCGCATCAAGCTGGGCCTCGATCCAACGGCGCCAGACCTGCACCTTGGCCACACGGTGGTGCTCAACAAACTGCGCACGCTGCAGAACCTGGGGCATCAAGTGATCTTCCTGATCGGCGATTTCACAGCCTTGATCGGGGATCCCACCGGTCGCAACGCCACCCGTCCACCGCTGACCCCCGAGGAGATTGCGGTCAATGCCCAGACTTACTTTCAGCAGGCCAGTCTGGTGTTGGATCCCGGCCGCACCGAGATTCGCCGCAACTCAGAATGGTGTGAGGCCCTTGGGGCCCACGGCATGATCAAGCTCGCCGCCCAGGCGACGGTGGCCCGCATGCTCGAGCGTGACGATTTCACCAAGCGTTACAAGGCAGGCACCCCGATCTCGGTCCATGAATTCCTCTACCCGCTGATGCAAGGCTACGACTCCGTCGCCCTGCGGGCCGACCTGGAGTTGGGCGGCACCGATCAGAAATTCAACCTGCTCATGGGCCGTGAGTTACAGCGCGATGCTGGCCAGGCGCCGCAGTGTGTGCTGACCATGCCGCTGCTCGAAGGCCTTGATGGTGTCGAGAAAATGAGCAAGAGCAAGGGCAATTACATCGGCATTGCAGAGCATCCAGATGAGATGTTTGGCAAGTTGATGTCTATTTCCGACAGTCTGATGTGGAAGTACTTCACCCTCCTGTCTTTCCGGCCAATGGCTGAACTGACCGCCTTGCAAGAGCAGGCGGCGGCTGGCCGCAATCCCCGTGACATCAAGGTGGAATTGGCCCAAGAGATCGTCAGCCGTTTCCACTCGCGACAGGCGGCCGAACAGGCCTTGGCCAACTTTGAGTCTCGCTTCAAGCAGGGTGAGATCCCCACCGACCTTCCAGTTGTTGAGCTCGGCTCGGGCCCGCTGACCATCTTGGCCATCCTGAAACAGGCGGGTCTTGCGCCGTCCACGTCTGAGGCGGGGCGCAACATTGACCAGGGCGGCGTGCGCATCGATGGTCAAAAAGTCTCCGACCGCGGACTCACGCTTGGGGCCGGCGACTACGTCGTCCAGGTGGGCAAACGTCGATTTGCAAAGGTGGTCATCGCATGAATATCGTTACCAACTCATTGAGGGTGGGTCAGCCCAGCGGATTGTCCGACTCTCAGCGAAACCGTTTCTTCTGGGTCGGTCTGGTGACCGTGCTGGCCGTTTACTGCCTGATTCTGGTGGGCGGCACGGTTCGCGCGACCGGCTCTGGCATGGGCTGCCCGGACTGGCCCTTGTGTTTTGGCCAGCTCATTCCACCCACGTCCGAGGCGCAGCTGCCGCCCAACTGGCGAGAGATCTACAGCCACCGCGGCTACTCCAATCTGCCCTTTGATGCCGTCAAGACCTGGACCGAGTACCTCAATCGATTGGTGGGCGTGGTCATCGGCCTGCTGGTGATCTCGACGGCCTGGCTGGCCCGGCGTTATCGTCGCCTGGATCCCCCCGTCTTCTGGGCCGCCT
>JBMSJG010000038.1:0-8394 GCA_049418645.1 Burkholderiaceae bacterium
ACCACCTGATTGGCCTTTTGGCTGCTGAACTTGGCGAACTCACAGTTCTCGCGGAACTTATCAGCCACCTCGTCATAGGTCATGGGCATGGCGGGGCTGCCCCGACCAAAATCAGCACTGCCGCGGATGACGCGACCATCGGTCAGGGTGATGGTGATGATGGTGGTCATTTTATGGAAGCCCGCTGCCTCGGCCTCGGGGTCCACACCGAAGTCCACCTTCTTGATCATGGCCTGAACATCAGGACGCATGACCACCTCGTCGGTGAACTCGGACAGACCTGCACGGCCTTCCAGCAGCAGAATCGCCATGCAGAACTCCATGGAGAACTTGGCCTGCAGCTCGTTGGTTGGACGATGGTGGATGAGCGCATTGGGCATGTTGTGGTTGGTGCCCACCTTGACGCTGACCACCTGGTCAGCCTTGATGCCATGCTCTTTGATCAGCCGCAGCATCTCGGTCATGCCGGGGTGCGTCAACGAGCCCGACGGGTGGGGCTTGATGGAGACACCGGGAGAGGCAAAAGTCCAGGGCTTGCCCAGCACGCCATCGATGGCCTTGGGGTCGTAACCGCCACCGGCTGCACTAAAGAAGCCACGAGGTGCTTCCAGAATGGTGGGGGCGGCCGTCCAGCCGATCTGAGCAAACTCAGCGGCCACGATGCCGCTCTCTGAGGAGCGACCAGCGTGGAAGGGCTTGGTCATGGTGCCGAAGTTTTCCCGCAGGCCTGCAGACTGGCTACCGGCAATCGACAGGGCTCTCAGCATGGTCTCTTTGTTCAGACCCATGAGCTTGCCGGCCGCACTGGCGCTGGCGAAGGTGCCACAGGTGGCCGTCGAGTGAAAACCAGTCTGATAGTGGCGAGGGTTGATGGCCTCAGAGATCTTGCACTCCACCTCTACACCGAGCTGATAGGCCAGAAAGACATCTGCACCCGATGCATTCAGAGCCTCGCCCTTGGCAATGGCCGATGGCAGCGCAGGGGCCGTGGGGTGAGTCAGCAGACCATAGACACGGTCTTTGGCGACGGCGAGTTGTGTGTCGTCATAGTCGTCTGCGTGAATGCCAACGCCGTTGGCGAAGGCTGCAAATCGGGGGGCGGTCTTGATGTTGGATCCGAACACCGTGGCCGAGCCTGTGGGAATCCCCAGAGACTTCAGATGCTGACGAACCAGCTCGCCAGACTTGGCCACCGAGCCAGAGATCGCCAGGCCAATGCCATCGAGCATGGATTTTTTACCCAGTTCCATGACATCGGCTGGAACATCCTTCAGGCTGGTCTCACAGACGAATCCAGCGACGTAATCGGTCAGGCTGCGTGAAGATGCTTCAGACATTGCAAAACTCCTTGGAGATAGAAAGGGTTAGGAACGAAGGGATTTTTGAGGCCGCTTGACAGAGGACAGGCCTCGTCGAGCGGGCAGACCCATGTGCTGTCGGACTAATTGCTCCAACTGACGCATGACTGGATCGAGAGTCTGATCGAATCGATAAAACAGGCAGATGCCAACAGGCTCGAGCTGGCGGGAGGTCTTGACTCTACGAATTTGACCCATGGCCTCGTAACGAAGGGCCACCGGCTCTGGTACCAACGTGACGCAGGGAGAGCCTGGCAGAAGGGCCAGACTGGACTCGAAGGACTTGGTCTCGATGACCGGCGTCGGTGGGACCATCTGCTCGTTTAAAACCAGTCGCTCGAAAGCCCGACGCGTGGATGTGGTGTAGGCCGGCAGAATAAAAGGCTGGCGCAGAAGGTCCTGGAGATCGATGGCAGATTTGACCTGTGGGTTGTTGGCATCGACCACAAAGACCGTGACCTCCTCGTAGAGGTGGAGGCTAACCAATCCCTCTTGGTTGGCGAAGTCGGTGAGCTGGCCAATGACCACGTCAAGCTTGCCCCGCAAGAGGTCTTCGAAGAGTTCGCTGGAAGACAGCTCGATGGCCTGCAAGTGAATCGGGTCTTTGGCCTGGGCAGCAGTCTGAATAAAAGTCGGGAACAGGGTGTGCATGACCCGAGGAATACAGCCCAGCCGGATCCGCTTGGGTCCTGTCTCGTCAGGTGTCTCTAGACCCTGAAGTTCTCTGAGAATGCGTGCCGCACGGCCGATGATGTTCTTGGCCTCTGGGCGAGGCATGCAGCCTGCTCGGGAGCGAACGAACAGCTCCATGCCCAGAATGTGCTCAGCCTCGGCCAGCCGCTTGGACAGCAAGGGCTGGTGTTCGTTGAATCGTTGGGCTGCGCTGTGAATGGATCGCGCTTCGGATACCCAGACAATCGCCTCGAGGTGGCCCCGTGTCAGTCGAGCGTTGCCCTGCCGCCGGCCAATCAGGTCATGGCTGGCGGCGCCCTGGTCGGATTCTTCGAGGGGCCCAGAGGGCCAATACGGGATTGCGTCAGGTGGGCGCACGTCTGACTCCTTTAATATTTTTTATATATTACTAGATATTTAAAAATAATGTTTTCATATCCCCACAAAACGCGTAGAGTGCTCCCCAGAGACACCAAACACCATCCAGACAGGAGACCCCAGCATGTTCAAAATCGAGACCCAAAAAATCTCACCCAACATCGGTGCGGATGTACTGAACATTGATATTCGCAAGCCCCTGACGGCCGAAATGCGACAGGCGATCATGGAGGCCTGGGCAGAGCACCAGGTATTAAGGTTTCGCGGTCAGCCCCTGACAGACCCTGAACTGCTTGCGTTTTCGAAAAACCTTGGTGAGCTCGAGCCACCCGGACCCAATCCCCAGGGCAAGCCCTATCTGCCTGAGTTTCCAGAGCTCAATGTGATCTCAAACATCAAACAGGGCGGCCAGGCCATTGGTGGGCTGGGCGATGGCGAGGCGATCTGGCATTCGGACATGACCTATGCAGCCTCCGTACCCTTTGGCGCCGTACTGCACGGCATTGAAGTGCCCCCGAGTGGCGGCAACACCTACTGGTCCAACCTTTATATGGCGCATGACACCCTGCCGGCCCATCTCAAAAAGGCCATCACGGGACGCAAGGCCATTCATGACTCCACCTACAACAGTGCCGGCATTATGCGAATTGGCATGCAGCCAGTCACCGATGTGACCAAGGCGCCTGGTGCGCATCACCCGTTGATCATCCAACACCCCCGAAACGGCAAGTCATTGCTGTTTTTAGGTCGTCGTCGCAACAGCTACATCATCGGCCTGCCAGTCGATGAGAGCGAAGCCCTGCTTGATGAACTCTGGGCTCATGCCACGCAGCCGGCGTTCACCATGGTCCAGGAATGGCAGGCCGGGGACACGATGATCTGGGACAACTTTGCCACTCTTCACCGCCGGGATTCCTTCGATCCAAATGCCCGCCGACTCATGCATCGGGCTCAGATCAAAGGCTTTGCTCCTGTCGAAGCAATGGCGGCCTAAATGACCAACCGAATTGTGAAGGTCGAGGTCTTCGGCGTCGAAGTACCTCTGGTCGGCGAGGGCTTTAAAAATGCCTACATCACGAAGACCAAGCAACGCAGTGCCGTGGTCCGCATCACCGACCAGGATGGCCAGGTCGGTCTTGGCAACATTGATCCCTCGCCAGGGTATTCGGTCGAGACGATTGAGCAGTCACTGGAGACGCTGGCAGACAAGCTTGGCCCTGCTGCTCTGGGTCAAGACTTCAGCAACATTCACCTGCTGACTGCCCACCTGGATCAGCAGATTGATCAGTTTCTTGATGCGAAGGCTGCCATCGAAATGGCTGCCACCGACCTGATCGGCCGACGCCATGGTCTGTGCGTCAGTGACCTGCTGGGTGGATCGGTCGTCAACCAGGCGCATTTCAATGCCTGGATCGGCATTGTGTCGCCCGAGGAGGCGGCCCGTGAGGCCAAGCGTTGGTATGACGCTGGCTGGCGCTCCACCAAGATCAAGATCGGCGGTGACATTCATGCAGACCGTGAACGCGTCGCTGCGGTTCGCAAGGCCACCTCACCCGAGTTCAAGATTCGGGTGGATGCCAACGCGGGCTACTCGGTTGAGCAGGCCATTGAACTCGGCAAAATGCTGGAGCCCTATGGTCTGGAACTGATGGAACAGCCTGTGGCGGCGGAGGACTTTGAGGGGCTGAAGGCCGTGCGTCATGCCGTCAAGATTCCGATCATGGCCGATGAGGCGATCACCGACTTTGACAGCCTGATTCAGATCATCCGGATGCAGGCGGCCGACATCGTGAAGCTCAAGGTCATGAAACAGGGCGGGTTCTTGAGAACCTCAAGGATGATGGCGTGCGCCGAGGCGGCCGGCCTTGGCGTGGTCATTGGACATGGTTTTGGTCTGGGCATTAACACCATGGCGGAGATGTTGCTGGCCAGTACCAGTCGCGCCGTGCTATCTGGCTACGAATGTGTGGGACCAATTAAAACCAGCGATGACATCGTGACCCACAAGCTCGACCTGACCAAGGGCCATCTTGAGATTCCGCATGGGCCGGGCATTGGGGTCAGCCTAGACGAGGCCAAGCTCGAACGCTTTAAGTTTTTTGAGCGGGTGCTGATGAACTAGTTACTGTTACCCAGGCCAAGCCATCTGATACGGTCTTAAGTCTGGCAATCAAAAAGCCTCGCCCCTACGTAGGGTCGAGGCTTTTTTTGACAGTCCTAACCCTGGACGAGTGCTGATTTCTTTAACTTTGCTCGGATCGTTAATCCGACAGAGACAATAATCAGGGCGAAGATAATCATCGCTGCCGGACGCTCGAAGACATAACCCAAATGTCCATCGCTAATCTGCATCGTTTTGAGCGCTTCGTTTTCAACCAAACCCCCAAGCAGCATACCCACCACAACAGCCGCGGGCGGATATTTATAACGGGCTAGAACCCAGCCCATCACTGCAAAGATCACCAAGGCAACAGGACCGGCAGCCGAGCCATCGATGGCGTAAGCGCCAAATACAGCCGCGACCAAGACCACGGGAATCAAATACCGCATGGGTACCTTGACCAGGGAGCTGGCCAGATAAATGAACAGGAAGCCGACCGGGAATAGCAGGAGACACTGGCCAACGTTATTCAGAATGATCGCGTAAACCACGTCTTTGCTCTTGTCGATAAAGTTCGGCCCGCCCACGACATCGTGCATGGCAAAGGCTGCCAGCAGCACTGCGGTGGCCCCACCTCCAGGGATGCCCAAGGCCAGCATGGTCGCCATTGATCCACCCTCGGAACTGCTGTTAGCGGATTCTGCAGCGATCACTCCCTCAATGTTTCCCTTCCCAAATGAGTCGGGATCTTCAGACGTACGTTTCGCCTCGGAATACGACAAGAGATTGGAGACCGACGAACCAACCCCGGGTGTGGCACCAATCAAGATTCCAATGGCGGTTCCACGTAGTTGACAGACTTTGTGCTTCAGGACGGACAGGAACCCATCTAGCAGGCGTTTTGCACTCAACTGACGACCGGAATCTGACTCAATAATGAAATTGGCGTTCACCAGGCTGAAGAGCGCACTGGCTGCCAACAGCCCCATCAGCGCTGGCACTTTCGGCACGCCATCCAGCAGTTCTGGAATGTCCATCGCGCCGCGCAGGTAACCTGCGGTGTTCATGCCGATGGTGCCAATCAGCACCCCAAAGACTCCCGCGATCATTCCCCTGAGGAGGCTAACTCCTGTCAGCGAGCCCAGCATCAAGAGTCCCCAAATGGCGACCCCTAACATCTCCAACGGTCCCATTTTGATGACGATGTTGGAGAGCGGGACAATCAGAAACATGAGGACGACGTAAGAGAGCAATGCCCCAGTCACCGAGGCTCCTAGGGCAGCGCCAAGCGCTTCGTTGTGCATGCCTTTTCGGGCCATCGGATAGCCGTCGAAGGTCGTTGCAACCGCAGAGGAGGTTCCAGGAATGTTCATGAGGATGGCGGGAACCGATCCTCCGAATCCAGCCCCAGTGAAGATCGAGGTTAGAAAAATAATGGCCGGCAGGAACTCCATGTAGAGCGTCATTGGTAGAAACAACGCCATGGCCATGGTGATCGAGATGCCTGGTAGGGCGCCGAAGACCAACCCCACGGCAAGGCCCGGAATGACCCAAATCCAGGCATCGAACCCATTTGTCAGCATCGCGGTAGCGGCTGACAGTGCATTGAAATCAAGAATCATGTTGGCCTCAGTTCAGCAAGATGTTTGGCATTTGGAAGGGGACCAGAAGCTGGTACCCCTTGACCAACAGCACAGCCGTTAGGGCTGAAAATACTGCAATGAGCCACCATCTGCGCTCACCACAGATCACCATGGTGATCGCACAAAAAGCGAAGACGCCAAAATCGAAGCCGATCGCAAACATGCTCCAGACCATTGCTGCGAAGGCCCCCATTAGCGAGGTAACCTTGAGAAAGCTTGACCGATCGAGCGGCTCGGGCTTCAATGCCTCAGGCATGGCCTCCTTCCGCAGGCACTGCGAGATGGCCCCAAGCAGCATCAGCAAAAAAACAATAATGAGCGGTTGCACCAATAGGGTGTTCTCAATGTCGAGCGATGCCTTGCGAACGTCGACTAGATACCAGAGCGCCCAGGCCCCCATCCCCATGACCGTTAGTAGGTGGCCCCAGTCAACGCTGAGACGCATAACGGGCCCCTGAACCCCCTCGTTTTGCATAGATTCCTCTGACATTTTTTATAGTGGTCTATTGTTGTCAGCCCAACCGAAGCCCGCCGTGCTCTGGAGCTTCTAGTTGGGCCTTTCTGGACATCTAATCGAAGTTAGTTCTTCTTGATCAGGTCCATGTGCTTGAAGAGTGTCTGCGAACC
Source organism: Burkholderiaceae bacterium (assembly GCA_049418645.1). GTDB lineage: Bacteria > Pseudomonadota > Gammaproteobacteria > Burkholderiales > Burkholderiaceae_A > Hahnella. Next base: position 6,780 of record JBMSJG010000038.1, read on the forward strand.
CTTCAAGTAGGCGGCCTGGGACTTCTCAGGTCCAAGCCATGGGTTGGGGTACTTGAGTTCGTTGGCGGTGGCAATCCACTGAGGATCATTCATCGCCTTTTTAATCACCTCGATCCACTTGGCCCGAACGGCTGGATTCTTCTTGCCAACTTCAGCAGCCAGCGTCCAGCCACGCTGAGAACCGGGCACCCACTCGATGTTCATCTTGTTGGCCTTGGCGAACTCCTCCACGGTGGGGACGTCCTTCCAATCGGGGTCACGCTCATCGCCGAAGAACATCAGGGCGTCAATCCGGGACTTGAGTGCGACCCAGCCCTCTGCGCCCACCAGACCGATGTCCACGGTGCCACCCAGAACCGCGTTACGGGTAGGACCACCACCCTTGAAGGTCACGATACGGACCTGCTTGGGATCAATGCCAGCAGACTTCAAGAGAAGGGTGATGTTAATGAGGTCTGCAGATCCAGGCTGAACACCGATCGAGACGCTCTTGGGATCTTTCTTGAGAGCATCGATCACCTGCTTCATGTTCTTCCACTTGGAATCAAAAGAAGTGGCCAACAAGGTGTTGTCGCTAGAAGGCAGGTTCAAAACGTCGAAGTCCTCTAGTTTGAACTTGGCGTTTGCAATGCCAATGTTCGTGGCGATGTAGTTCACCGAGGACATGGCGATGGTGTAGCCATCCGCTGGCTGTTGCAGGAGATAAGTGTGACCAAGCAAGGCGCCGGAGCCACCCTTGTTGACCACCGTGACGGGTTGGCCCAGATGCTTCTGGAGGTAGGGGCCAAAGGCGCGTGCGATTCGGTCGTTAAAACCGCCCGGATCGAACGGTACGAGGATGGTGACGGGCTTGCTGGGGAAAGCCTGGGCCATGCTGACCGTGGCGGTCGTCAAACCAGTGAGTGCGACACCGGCGGCGACTGCGAGGCGGGCCAGGGTCTGTCTCTTCTGGGCTTGTCTCATGCTGATCTCCTGTTTTGAATGGTTTGGTACTGGTCGTTCGGCAATTCAGACACCAACGTCTACAGACTGATGTTCCAGCCCGCCCACGTGAGGTGTATACGAAATTGACAACCGCTTCACGATACTCCTTGCGCTCCTTTTGTACCTTAGGGAGAATACTGAAGCCTGATATTCAAAAATTTTTATAAATGTTTGAAATATCAGAAATAAATATCCACCCATTCCGTTTGATGATCCCTCCAAATCCCGGCATCTCCGAGCTCTACTGGACCTTCACCAAGATGGCTGTCCAGGCCTTCGGTGGGGTGTTACCCATCGCTGAGCGGATCATCGTGATCGACAAGAAGTGGCTGAGCCAGAAGCAATTTGTAGAGATGTTGGCCGTCTCACAGGCCATCCCTGGGCCGAACATCGTCAATCTGGCCCTGATGCTGGGGGACCATTTCCAGGGTTGGCGTGGCGCCTTCGCAGCCTCGATGGGCTGCCTCTCGATTCCTGTGGTGTTGGTGTCGATTCTGACCCTGCTGTTTCAGTCGGTGTCCGATCATGAGATCACCAAGGGAGCCCTCTTGGGAATGGGTGCCGTGTCAGTGGGGCTGGTGACGGCGATGGGTGTTCGCCTGCTCAAGAGCCAGGCTGGTTTTAAACTGGG
>JBMSJG010000039.1:0-8371 GCA_049418645.1 Burkholderiaceae bacterium
AAGCGCAGCGGAATGAGGCCGTTGCCGGTCGTCGCACTGCCGGTGACGTCGTAGCGCAGTCCGCCAGAGACGATGGCCAAGGCTGACTGCCGCAAGACTTCTGGAAGGGTTTTAAATTCGACCCGCGCAGTGAGCGGCAGGCTAATGGCTTGTTGCGCAGTGAGTCGGTATTTGGACTGAGCCGCCTTTGCAGTAGCCACCAACTGTCCGGACAGCTTGATGTCAGCGGTCAGGTCCTCTAGTGGAATGTCAACGATATTCGGGTTGAACACGCGAAGCGTTACCGTGAAATCAACGCCCTCGCGGTCAAACCCTCCGACCCGAACGTCTTGTAGCTCTACAGTCGGTTTTAGGCTGGCACCACCTGGGCCGGCACAGCCCGTGATGATCAAAAAGGCCCCCGATAGGAGCAGGGTGAGCAGTTTTTTCATGGTTTCAGTATGGCATGATCAAGGCCATGCTGATTCTATTGTCGCCAGCCAAGACACTCGATTTTGAGACGGCTCTGCCGCCAATCGACCTCTCTCAACCCGCTCTCGAGGACCAGGCTCTGCCCCTGATCAAGCGGGCTAGGGAGTTATCGCCCTCCAGCCTCTCTTCCTTGATGGGCATCAGCGACAAGCTGGCCCAGCTCAACGCGGAGCGCTTCAAGGCCTGGCAGCCGGGTGCTGGTCACCCGGTGGCCCGTCCGGCGATCCTGGCGTTTAACGGTGATGTCTATGAAGGGCTGGCAGCCACCAGCCTTGATGCTCAAGACATCGCCTGGGCTCAGGATCGGCTGCGAATGCTGTCAGGTCTGTATGGCGTATTGAGGCCCTTGGATGCCTTGCAGCCTTATCGACTCGAGATGGGCACTCGGTTGAGTAACCCCCGCGGACAGGACCTCTACAGCTATTGGGGGCATCGGGTCACCCAGGCTCTTAACCAAGACCTTGCCAGGTTAACGGCCCGGGGCGAGCCTACTCTGACGGTGAACCTCGCCTCTGAGGAATACTTCAAGGTGGTTTGTCTGAACGACCGGCCAGTTAACGATCAAGACGTGCCAAGTGAAGGGCTTCAGGGTCAGTTGGTCTCGCCGGTATTCCAAGACGCAAAAGGCTCCGGCGACTTCAAGATTGTGAGCTTCTATGCCAAGCGGGCTAGGGGACTCATGGCCCGTTATATTGTTCAGAATCGTCTGACCAAGGTAGAAGACCTTCGGGGTTTTAATCTAGAGGGCTACCGCTTTGACCCAGCCGTCTCGACGATCGACAGGCCAGTCTTCCGTCGCCGTCAGGGTTGAGCCCCTCAGTCACTCGTCGCTGGCCAGAACAAGGGCTCTGGCTCCAGCCACACACCGAACTGCCCCATCACCTTTTTCTGAACAGCCTGACAGACAGCCAAGACCTCTGCTGCCTTCGCCTCTCCACGGTTGATCAGCACCAGGGCATGGCGTCCGCTCATGCCAGCCTGATCCAGCCCCCAGCCCTTGAGGCCAGCCGCCTCGATGAGCCAGGCGGCAGACAGCTTGGACTGATCCCCAGCCTCGTAGCATGGCAGACCCGGGTACTTGGCGAGCAGATTCTGTGCAAAGGCTTTTGGCACTAGGGGATTTTTGAAGAAGCTGCCGACGTTGGGTTCTTGCTCGGGGTCGGGTAGTTTTTCTCGACGCAAGGACATGACCGCATGGGCGACTTGGTAGGGGTTGGGTGCATGGTCGATACCGAGCGCTGTGAGTCGGGCTTCGATCCCCGCATAAGCGAGTCGAAGGGGTGCCTTGCTGCCGCTCCAGAGCCGAAAGTCGACGGCGGTGATCAGGTAGCGAGGCGCATTCCAAGGCCCCTGGACATTGCTGTCTTTGAACAGACTGTGACGATAAGCAAAGGCGCAGTCAGCGTTTTCAAAGACAACATGGTCACGCTGATGGAAGTCCCAGGCATGAACGGCGTCAATCTGGTCAGCGACCTCTACCCCATAGGCCCCAATGTTTTGAACTGGTGCAGCGCCAACCGTTCCTGGAATGAGGGCCAGGTTCTCCAGTCCCCCATAGCCCTGCGCGAGCGTCCACATGACGAAGGCATGCCAGCTCTCGCCAGCAGCGCAGCGGATTCTGGGCCGGCCATCGGCCTGCTCGGGAAGTCGAACAATGCCCTTGAGCTCATTGAGAATCACGGTCGCCTTGAGTGGGTTGGCTGCCGTGCCTTGTATGACCAGGTTGGTGCCGTGGCCCAGGATGCAACGGGGGCTCTCGGTGAGTTGCTGCGACAGGCCATAGAGGCTCGCCGAGTTGCTCAGTCGAATACACCGATTCGCGAAGGCCTCCAGCCCCAGGCTGTTGTGGCCCTTGAGGGAGAAGGGCTCAGTGGTTTGGGGTGTATCCAAGGCGCACGTAAATGGGGGCGAAGGGTGCAGCCTGGGTGATGTCGATCAGACCCTCCTTGGCCAGTTCAAGCAGGGCTAAGAAGTGCACGACGATGACCGGTACACCGCCACCGCTGGCCATAGCCTCTGAGAACAGGTCTGCAAACTCGATAAATTGTGCGTTCTGAAGTTGACGCAGAATCTTGGACATGTGCTCGCGTACCGACAGGGCCTCACGGCTGACGTGATGATGGGCCACCAATTTGGCCCGCTTGATCAGATCGCGCCAAGCCGCCTGCAGATCGTCTGGGTTGACCTGAGGCAGTCGGGGTACCAGGCTCTGTTCAATGTAGACCTGGGCTGCAGCCACATCTCTACCCAACTGAGGGATGGCATCGATCTGCTGGGCTGCGAGTTTCATTTTTTCGTATTCCAGCAGCCGGCGAACCAGTTCCGCACGCGGATCCTCTGGCTCGGCCTCGCCCTCTTTGGGGCGTACCGGCAGCAGCATGCGGGATTTGATCTCAATGAGCATGGCCGCCATCAGCAGGTACTCAGCAGCCAACTCCAGGTTGTGGTTTCGAACCTCGTCGATGTATTTCAAATACTGCTGGGTGACATCGGCCATCGGGATGTCGAGGATATTGAAGTTCTGACGGCGAATCAGGTAGAGGAGCAGATCGAGCGGCCCCTCAAAGGCTTCCAGTATGACTTCAAGTGCATCCGGGGGGATGTAGAGATCACGTGGCAGATCGAGCAATGGCTCGCCGTATAAGCGAGCGATGGCAGAGGCCTGGCTGTCCTCCGCCAACCCTTGATCGGGGTTGGCCAGCTGCTGATCCGGCAGCATGGACTCAGTTGGATTGGTAGACATAGGGCTTTTGGGAAACGCGGGCCCGGGCTTGGCGGGACTGCTCATCCAGGCTCCGAGGCGGTTTGTCCCAGAGCAGTGCGCGGCCGGCCTGCTGGTCAGACTCGAGCCTTGGATTGGCTGCCTTGAGTGACTGTAAAAACTGCGTGACCTCTGATTCGTAGTGAGGGGCTGAGAGTCCAAGAATAGCCATGTCTGATCTCCTATTGGCTGGTCTGCAGAGAGCTGCGATTGGCTTCGATGAGGGCGTCAATCGCGTCACGGTCCACCCGGGTGAGCAGGTGTCCAAACTCGCCCACTAATTCAACCGGTGGCCGATCCAACTGCGACCAGTCAAAGGGCTGGTGAAGACCGAAGACCTCGGACTCGACCCTGGCCACTGTGGTCGGCAGGATGGGCTTGAGATAAATACTCAGGCGGGCGAAACAACGCAGCGTGGTGCTGAGGATACGGTGAAGGGTCTGTTCAGTACCCTCTTGCTTGGCCAACTCCCAGGGCTTGTTCTGGTCGACATAACCATTGACAGCATCCATGAGCAGGCCGATCTCGCGGACCACTCGGGCCGTGTCTCTGGCCTCGTAGGCCTGGGCAATGGCTGGCGCGGCCTGGCTCAATTGCGCCTCGAGCTGGGCATGCTGCGATTCGCCCTGGTCACGTGCATCACCCAGTAGCTGACTGTCGTAACGCTTGCGGACAAAGCCAGCGCAGCGGCTGGCAATGTTGACGTACTTGCCCACCAGATCGCTGTTGACCCTGGCAATGAAGTCGTTCAAGTTCAGGTCCAAGTCTTCCATGCTGCCATTGAGCTTGCCGGCAAAGTAATAACGAAGCCACTCGGGGTTAAGCCCTTGGTCCAGATAGCTCTGCGCCGTGATAAACGTGCCCCGGGATTTGCTCATCTTGGCGCCATCCACGGTTAGAAAACCGTGGGCATAGACTCGGCTGGGGCTTCTGAATCCACCGAAGTGCAGCATGGCTGGCCAGAACAATGTGTGGAAGTACAGGATGTCCTTGCCGATAAAGTGAACCTGCTCGATGCTCGAGTCTGGGTTGGTGTAGTCGGAAAAGTCTTTGCCGTGGTTGGAGCACCATTTCTTGAGTCCGGCGTAATAGCCAATCGGCGCGTCCAGCCAGACGTAGAAGTATTTTCCGGGAGCCCCGGGGATTTCAAAACCGAAGTAGGGCGCATCGCGTGAGATGTCCCAGTCGCCGAGTCGGCTTTTGCCGTTCTCGTCCTGGCCGAGCCACTCGCGAAGTTTGTTTGCAGCCTCGGGCTGGAGTCGCCCGGAGTCCAGTGCCCAGTCCTGCAGAAACGCTTCGCATCGGGGATCGGAGAGTTTAAAGAAATGGTGCTCGCTTTCCCGGGTCTCCGGCTTGGTACCGGACACGGCCGACACCGGATCGATCAGATCGGTGGGGGCATAGGTGGCACCACAGGCCTCGCAGGAGTCACCATACTGGTCTTTGGCCCCGCACTTGGGGCAGGTGCCCTTGATAAACCGATCCGGCAGAAACATCGACTTGACCGGGTCATACATCTGCTCGATGGTCTTGACCTCGATGAGCCCCTGGTCCTTTAAGGCCAGGTAGATGCCTTCGGCCAGTTCACGGTTCTCGGGGCTGTGCGTCGTGTAGTACAGGTCAAAGGTCACGCCAAAGCCCGCGAAGTCCCGGGTGTGTTCCTGCCAGGTCTTGTCGATCAGGGCCTCAGGGGTGAGACCCTCGGCCTGGGCCCTGAGCATAATCGGCGTGCCATGAGTGTCATCCGCGCAGATGTAGACCACCTCGTGGCCCACCAGGCGCTGGAACCGGGCAAAGACATCGGTCTGGATGTATTCCACCAGGTGGCCAAGGTGGATGGCGCCGTTGGCATAGGGCAGGGCGGAGGTGATGAACAGGCTGCGGCGGGGTGTGGACATAGCCGACCATTTTAGCTTGGGTCATAATGGCGCGCATGAGCATCAAAAGCGACCACTGGATTCGGCGAATGGCTGAGCAAAACCGCATGATCGAGCCATTCGAGGCCGGTCAGGTGCGCCAGGCCAATGGCCAGAAAATCGTCTCTTATGGCACCTCGAGCTACGGCTACGATGTTCGCTGTGCGGACGAATTCAAGATCTTCACCAACATCAACAGCACCATTGTGGATCCTAAGAATTTCGACTCTGGCTCTTTTGTCGACTTCAAGGGCCCGGTCTGCATCATCCCGCCGAACTCTTTTGCTTTGGCGCGCACGGTCGAGTACTTTCGGATTCCGCGCAGCACACTGGTGGTCTGCCTTGGTAAGTCCACCTACGCCCGCTGCGGCATCATCGTCAACGTGACGCCTCTGGAGCCCGAGTGGGAGGGTCACGTCACCCTTGAGTTCTCCAATACCACGCCGCTGCCCGCCAAAATCTATGCCGGTGAGGGCTGCGCGCAGATGCTGTTCTTTGAGAGTGATGAGGTCTGTGCCACGTCTTACGCTGACCGCGGTGGCAAGTACCAGGGTCAGACGGGCGTCACGCTGCCCAAGACCTGACGTCGCTGGTCAGGACTTGCGGGTTAGTCGGCAGAAGCGATAGGCCAGGCCGTTTGGCGTCTGGCCCTCTCCCAGAACCGTTCGCTGCCAGTCTGACTGAGTCAGACTGGGGAAAAAGGCATCGCCCGGGACGCTTGCCAGGACCTCGGTCATCTCAATTCGGTCCGCCAGGGCCAGCGTCTGGGCATAGACATCGGCACCACCCACCACCATCAGGCTTGACTCATTTCGCATCTCGGCCTGCCACAAGGCCTGCTCGATGCTGGCGACCGCATCGACCTGGTCTCGATGATCGGGCAGGGCCTGCCAGTCGGCCTGGCGGGTCAGGACATAGTGGTGACGGTTGGGTAGAGGCTTGCCCAACTGATCCAGGATGCTCTGATAGGTCTTGCGGCCCATGAGGACCGGGTGTCCCATGGTGATGGCCTTGAAGTGCTTGAGATCTTCGGGGATGTGCCAGGGTAGTTGGTTGTTTTGCCCAATACAGCCATTGCTGGCGACGGCTACTACCAAGACCAACTCGGTCTTCATACGGCCACGGGCGCTTTGATGGCCGGGTGGGACTGATAGCCGACGATCTCAAAGTCATCGAATTGATAGTCAAAGAGACTGGCTGGCCTACGTTTGATCTGCAGTCGGGGCAGGGGGAAGGGCTCGCGGCTCAGCTGCTCTCTGGCCTGATCGAAATGGTTGTTGTACAGGTGACAGTCACCGCCGGTCCAGATGAAGTCCCCCACCGCCAGGTCGGTCTGCTGGGCCACCATATGCGTGAGCAAGGCGTAGCTGGCAATGTTGAAAGGAACGCCAAGGAAAATATCTGCGCTTCGCTGATAGAGCTGACAGGAGAGCTTGCCGTCGGCTACATAGAACTGGAAGAAGGCGTGGCAAGGAGCCAAGGCCATCTCGGGGATTTGTCCAACATTCCAGGCGCTGACAATCAGTCGGCGTGAGTCTGGCGTGCGGCGAATATCATCGACCAGGCCCTGCATCTGATCAATGACCCGATTCGGCTGCTCGGCCGTCGGCGCCGGCCAAGCCCGCCACTGTTTGCCATAGACGGGACCCAATTCGCCCTGCTCGTCAGCCCATTCGTCCCAGATGGAGACGCCAGCATCCTGCAGGCTCTTGACATTGGTCTCGCCTCGCAGGAACCACAGGAGCTCGTGAATGATGCTCTTGGTGTGGAGTTTTTTGGTGGTGACCATCGGAAAGCCATCGGCCAAGGCAAATCGCATCTGCCATCCGAAGACGGACCGAGTGCCGGTGCCAGTTCGATCGGTCTTGGGGGTGCCATGTTCCAGAACATGGCGCATCAGGTCGAGATAAGTCTTCATGGTTGCCGCAGTCTTTCGATCAAGGACTTTAACTGGGTTTTCTCCAGCGCGGGGCTGGTCAGAGCGGGGGTGTTTTGAATGAGAGCTGAACGCAGGTCATCACGGAAGGTGGCTGATTCGGCAAACCGGCGCATCAAGACGGCCAGGTCGGTTGGGCTGCCCACCTGAAAGTAGCCCGGATAGTCCTCGCCGAGCAGCCCCAAGTGCCCGTCTATGCGACTGGCCAGAACCGGCAGGCGATGGGCGGCGGCCTCTGAGATCACCAGTGCGCCGCCCTCCATGCGAGAGGGCTGGACGAGGCAGTGGTGTTGCCGCATCAGGCCAACGGCCTGGTCGTGTGGCCGGGCTCCCATCAAGGTGATGGACCCAGAGGGCATCTGGTTGGCCGCAGCCACCAAAGCCTCTACTGCCGACGGGTCGCGGGCCCCACCGACATGGGTAAGGTGGGTGGGGCTGCCATCGGCCAGACATGCCGAGGGGAAAGCCTGGGCAAAGCCGGCCAGTCCTGTCAGAGGATCTTTCTCGGACCGGACGTGGCCACTGATGAGCCAGGTTAGCGCAGCCCCGCGAGTCTGGACGTAAGAGGGCGCCCAGTGGTCTGACTGTTCCAATGGGACGGCTTGGGCGATGACGCGACGCTTGCCGGCGGTTTGGGGCAGTATTCGCAGGAGTTCTTCGGCGGCGCGGGATTGCAGCGTGACGACCAACTGGGCTGCGTCAATGGTCTGTTGGCAGGTTTGAAAGTCCGGGGTGTTGGGCTGCTGAAGGTCTGCGTAGAGATCGGTGCCGGTGAGGACCACCGCGAAGGGCGTGCCGATCCGGGTCAGAGCCTCGGCGACCGGTCTGGATCGTTTGGCATGGAGAACGATGGCGCAATCGCAGGCAGGTAGCGGCTGCAGGCCATCGTACTCGGCCAGCACCGTCACCTCATAGCCGTTGTCTTGCAAGTGATCGGCATAGCGCCGAGCCGTCTGCCAGTTACCCGTCTGGGTCTTCTGACCAAACGGGCTGGCAATCAGAACGGTGGTCTTATTCGGCAAGACCAGAGGCGACGGTAGAGAAGCCAGCGTCTACGTAGGTGATCTCACCCGTGACGCCAGCGGCCAGGTCCGAGAGCAGGAAGGCACAGACGTTTCCGACGTCGTCGATGGTGACGTTGCGCCGAAGTGGTGCATTTTGCTCCACCACCGACAGGATGTTGCCAAAGCCCTTGATGCCACTGGCAGCCAGGGTTTTGATGGGCCCGGCTGACACGCCGTTGACTCGAATACCCTTGGGCCCCAGGCTGGAGGCCATGTAGCGGAC
>JBMSJG010000040.1:0-8333 GCA_049418645.1 Burkholderiaceae bacterium
GCAACGACTACTTCTACGAGCAGTACAAGCAGGGCACCCTGGACATCGATGAATTTCTGACCTTTCAATTGGCGCCACTCGGGGCCCACAGTCGCTCAACCCTTGAGAACTGGCGAGCCGAGTTTCTGCAGACACAAGTCATGCCGAACCTACTATCCGCTGCCAAGGACCTGGTGGCCAAACACCAGGCGGCTGGCGACCTGGTGGCCATCGTCACTGCCACCAATGAGTTCATCACCCGGCCCATTGCCGATGCCTTTGGCGTGGACCACCTGATCGCCACTCTGGTGGAGACCAAGGCCGATGGTGAGTTCACCGGACGGCATGCAGGGCTGCCCAGTTTCCGAGAAGGAAAAATTGTGCGGGTGGCCCAGTGGCTGGCCGAACAAGAGGACTGTCTGCTGCAGGACTTTGCCACCAGCACCTTTTACAGTGACTCGCTCAACGACCTGCCCCTGCTGGCCCAGGTCACCCATCCTGTTGCCACCAACCCAGACCCCACCCTGCTGGCCCATGCACAGGCGCAGGGCTGGCCGGTGATCCGGCTCTGGTAGGGCCACCGGTCTGATACCCTTTGCCCCGTGATTAAGAAGCTTCTTCGATCCCTGGCCAGACTGGCGCCGGGACATGCCCATGGGCACGGCAAGGCCGGCGCCCACGACCCCCAAGTCTATAAAGCCAGCCGCGTGGGGATTGACCGAGCGCTGGTCTCCTCGGCGGCCAGCCGAACCGTGGAGGGACTGCAAAAGGCCGGTTACCGGGCCTTTATTGTGGGCGGCGCCGTTCGCGACCTGATGCTGGGCATGCGGCCCAAAGACTTTGATGTGGCCACCGATGCCACGCCTGAGCAGGTGCAGCGCATTTTTCGCAGGGCCCGCATCATTGGCCGCCGCTTCAAGATCGTTCACGTCATGTTTGGTGCAGAGACCATCGAGGTGTCCACCTTTCGGGCCCTGTCGGCCGACAACCAAGAGACCGATGCCCACGGCCGCGTGCTGAACGACAACACCTTCGGTGAGCAGCACGAGGACGCCACGCGACGGGACTTCACCATCAACGCCCTTTACTACGACCCACTGAGCGATTCGGTGCTGGACTACCACCACGGTGTAGAGGACTTAAAGGCCCGCCTGATCCGCATGATTGGAGACCCAGCCCAGCGCTACCGAGAGGATCCAGTTCGAATGCTGCGGGTGGTCCGGTTTGCCGCCAAGCTGGGCTTTCGGATTGATGGCGCCACCAAGGCCCCCATCGCCCAGCTGGCCAAGCTCATCACCAACGTGCCCGACGCACGCCTGTTTGATGAGATGGTCAAGCTGCTGCAGAGCGGCCAGGCCTTGAAGGGTCTGCAAGGTCTGCGCGAGCACGGGCTGCACCACGGCTGCCTGCCCCTGGTCGATGCGGTGCTCGAGCCCCAGGGTTCAGCGGAGGAAAAGGCCAGTGCCCTCAGGTTTGTGGAACTTGCTTTGGCCAGCACCGATGCCCGGGTACTTGCAGGCAAGCCGCTGTCCGTTGGTTTCCTGTTTGCCACCATGCTCTGGCACCTGGTGCGGCACAGCTGGCATGCCCAGGTGGCCAAGGGCGAAAAGCCCATCACCGCCCTGCAGAGGGCTATTGACGATGTGGTGGATCACCAGCTGAGTGATCTGGCGATTCAGAAACGCATCGTCGCAGACATGCGCGAGATCTGGCTGCTACAACCTCGTTTTGAAAAGCGAGTCGGTGCGAGTCCCTTCAGGCTATTGGACCACCTGCGTTATCGCGCCGGCTATGACTTCCTGCTGCTTCGAATCGAGGCCGAGCAGGCCGATGCCGAACTGGGGCAATGGTGGACTGACTTTGCCGCAGCGGAACACGAAGACCGCCTGGTGCTGGTCAAATCGGTGGCCAAACAACCCGGTCAGGCTGCGACCAAAAAACGTCGGCGCCGGCGTGGCCCCCGTAAGGACGGAGCCCAGGGCGGTGACAGCGGGGGCAGTGGGTCCGATTCCGACCAATGATGGTGAGACAACCGGTGGTGATTGCCCTGGGGGCCAATCTGCCCTGGCAGGGACAGTCACCCGAGCAGACTTTGTTTGATGCGGCCGCGAGCCTAAAACGGTCGGGCCTGCTACAGGACCTGAGACTCTCTCGGCTCTGGCGCAGTGCGCCGGTGAATGCGCTGGGGCCAGAGTTTGTCAATGCCGTCTTGGTGGCCGAGTCGGACCACTCCCCTACCGACCTCTTGATGCTGTTGCTGCAAACAGAGCTCAGCTTTGGTCGTGATCGACGGGCCCGTGATCACACGGCGGCTGTGTCACCCGCCCGCACCTTAGACCTGGACTTGATCGCAGTCGGAGACCTGCGCTGCCAGACCGCTGATCTCACCCTGCCCCATCCCAGAGCAACCCAGCGGGCCTTTGTCTTGGAGCCGCTGGCCGAGTTGGCGCCGTCCTTTCTGCTGCGCAACGCCCATGGTGATCAGGCCAGTGTCGCAACCTGGCTGTCTCGTCTGCCCAGCAGCGACCGCGCGCAACTGCATCCGGTAGAGTAGAGACATGCAAAAGCCCGCCTGGACCCAGCGTTTTCGATCCATTGTGTTCGAGGGCCCCATCGGGGTGGGCAAGAGCTCTCTGGCTCGCAAATTTGCCGAACGGTTTGGCTACACGCCGCTGCTCGAAGCCCCCCAAGACAATCCATTTCTAGAGCGCTTTTACAAAGACAGCGCCCGCTACGCCCTGCCCACCCAGCTGTTTTTTCTGTTTCAGCGTGTGGATCAGCTGCGAGAGATTGCCCAGCTGGACTTGTTCTCGGAACACATGGTCAGTGACTTCATGATCGAGAAAGACCGACTCTTTGCCCTGCTGACCCTCACCGAGGATGAGCAGCAGCTCTATCAAAAAATGTTTGAGTCACTGCGGCCTCAGGTCAGTGCCCCCGACCTGGTGGTGTTGCTGCAGGCCGCACCTGGGGCGCTGATGGAGCGAATTCAACAACGGGGCATTGCCATGGAGCAGAACATGTCAGAGGAATACCTGATCCAACTCTCTGAGGCCTACACCCGGTTCTTTCATCAGTACGAAGAGGCTCCGATTCTGATCGTCAACACCGGCTCGCTCAATCCCATTGATCGGGAGGAAGACTTTGAAGCCCTGGTCGGCCAGATCGCGAACTTCAGGGGGCGACGGGCCTACTTCAACCTGGCTGGCTAGACCTCTAGGTTGTCGATGAGCCGGGTCTTGCCGAGCTTGGCCGCGGCCACCACCACCAGGGGCATGCGCGCATCCAAGTCCTGCTGACTGGGGGCAGCCAGATTGCTCTGACGACGCACCGAGATGTAATCGGGCTGCCAACCCTTGATGGACAGAATTTGTCTCGCTGCCTGCTCCAGGTCAGCCACCTCATCCAGCTTTAGCCCCAGGCCAGATTGGGCTTGGGTGATGCGATCCCGCATCTGTTGCAGGGTGGCATAGAGCCTGGGGGCCTCTGCCCGCTCCTCGGTGGACAGATAGCCATTGCGAGAGGACAGGGCCAGGCCGTCGGCGTCTCGAACCGTCTCGGCGGAAATGATCTGAGTGGGCATGGCGAATTGCTGACACATGCGGCGAATGATCATCTGCTGCTGGTAGTCTTTTTTGCCAAAGACGGCCACCTGCGGGCCCACGCATTGAAAAAGCTTCATGACCACGGTGGTGACACCCACAAAGAAGCCGGGACGAAATTCGCCCTCTAGGATGTCGCCCAAATCCTCTGGTGGACGAATGCGATAGTCCTGTGGCTCTGGGTACATCTCGCGCTCATCGGGTGCAAACAGGACATAGACCCCTTCTTTTTCGAGCTTGGCGGCATCGTCCTGCAGGGTTCTGGGATAGCGGTCGAAGTCCTCGTTGGGACCAAACTGCAGTCGATTGACAAAGATGGAGGCCACCACTGGGTCACCGTGTCGGGCGGCGGTGCGCATGAGGGAGAGATGCCCCTCGTGCAGATTGCCCATGGTGGGCACAAAGGCCGTGCGCAGCTGGCCACGCAGCTGGCTGCGTAGTTCGTCAATGGTGTGAACAATCTTCATGGCAGGGAAGGTCTGGCCAGGCGAATCGTTGGGCTGGGGTGGCCCGGGCCTAGCGAATCAGGACTGCAATGACCAGGGCCACGATGAAGACGACAGCCATGGTCTTGAGCAGTGTTTTGGAGGACTTTTGGGTCTCTTCGTGATGGTCGTGCATGGATTACTCCTTTGAGTCCTGGTGGTCCTGTGGTCTTGTCGTTCTAAGGTAAGCCGACTGATACGGGCAGTCTAGGCGGCGCCAGGCTTGCTCGCCATGCGCCAGGTCAAGAATTTACCAATTCCGATGACCACGACCACACCAACCCAGGCCAGCAAATGGCCTTGAACACCCAGTGAGGTCCAGAAGGGCACCGCCACTGGGTCGGTCTGGATCATCTCGCCGGCCAGATAGCCCAGCAGGCCGCCACCGGCCACGACGATCCACGGAAAGCGTTGCATGAGCGAGAGCACAATCTTGGAGCCCCAGACCACCAGGGGAATGGACAGTGCGAGGCCAAAAATGAGCAGGCCAAAATGGCCCTTGGCGGCGCCAGCCACCCCAATGACGTTGTCGAGAGACATGGCGAAGTCAGCAATCACAATGGTCTTGATGGCAGCCATGAGCTTGTCTTTGGCCTCGATGTCATGACCATCCTCGTCCTCTTGAGGCAACACCAGCTTGATGCCGATGTAGAGCAGCAAGACGCCGCCCAAGATCTTGAGGAAGGGAATCTGCAGCAGGCTGACCGCGAAGGCGGTGAGAATCACCCGCAGGACAATGGCCGCCGTCACACCCCAAAAGATGCCTTTGCGACGCTGATGTGCAGGCAGGTTGCGGCAGGCCAGGGCGATGACAATGGAGTTGTCGCCTGACAACAGCAGGTCAATCCAGACGATCTGCAGCAGCGCGATGAAAAATGCGCTGCTGCCAAACTCCAAAGAGGCCTCCACTGTTACTGACCGAGCTTAGAGAACGCTCTTGAGCAGCTTGCCCATCTCGGAGGGGTTCTTGGTCGTCCGAATGCCGCAGGCTTCCATGATCTCGAGCTTGGCCTGAGCGGTGTCATCACCACCCGAGATGAGAGCACCGGCGTGGCCCATGCGCTTTCCTGGGGGTGCGGTGACACCGGCGATAAATCCGACCACGGGCTTTTTCATGTTGTCCTTGGCCCACCGAGCTGCGTTGACCTCATCGGGGCCACCGATCTCGCCGATCATGATCACGGCGTCGGTCTCCGGGTCGTTGTTGAAGGCCTGCAGGACATCGATGTGCTTGAGGCCATTGATGGGATCACCACCAATGCCAACGGCCGAGGACTGGCCCAGACCGAGTTCGGTCAATTGACCCACGGCCTCATAGGTGAGCGTGCCGGAGCGCGAGACCACACCGATGCGGCCCTTTTTGTGAATGTGGCCCGGCATGATGCCGATCTTGATTTCGTCAGGGGTGATGAGACCAGGACAGTTGGGTCCCAGCAGCAGGGTCTTGCTACCAGCGGCCTTCATCTTGTTGCGCACCACCATCATGTCGCGCACTGGAATGCCCTCGGTGATGCAGATCACCAGGTCCAGGTCGGCCTGCACGGCCTCCCAGATGGCATCGGCGGCACCGGCTGGCGGCACATAGATGACCGACACGGTGGCACCGGTGGCCTGCTTGGCGTCCTTGACGCTGGCATAAATGGGAATGCCCTCGAAGTCCTCGCCGGCCTTCTTGGGGTTGACGCCTGCGACAAAGCAGTTGGCACCATTGGCGTACTCACGACACATGCGGGTGTGGAACTGACCCGTCTTGCCGGTGATGCCCTGGGTGATGACTTTGGTGTCTTTGTTGATCAGAATCGACATGGTCTTGGCTCCTTAGCGCTTGCCAGCTGCAGCGGCTACCACACGCTCGGCCGCCTCGGCCATGGTGTTGGCGGAAATAATGGGCAGGCCGGAGTCGGCCAGAATCTTTTTGCCCAGGTCTTCGTTGGTGCCCTTCATGCGGACCACCAGGGGCACTTTCAGGCCCACCGCACGCGAGGCACTGACCACGCCCTCGGCAATGACATCGCAGCGCATGATGCCGCCAAAGATGTTGACCAGGATGGCCTCAACCTTGGGGTTGGAGAGCATGATCTTGAATGCCTCGGTGACCTTCTCGGTGGTGGCGCCACCACCCACGTCTAGGAAGTTGGCTGGCTCACCACCGAACAGCTTGATGGTGTCCATGGTGGCCATGGCCAGTCCGGCGCCGTTGACCAGGCAGCCAATGTTGCCGTCGAGCTGGATATAGGCCAGATCGAACTTAGAGGCTTCGATCTCGGCTGGGTCTTCCTCATCGAGGTCTCGCATGTCCACGATCTCGGGGTGGCGGAAGAGCGCGTTGGAATCGAAGTTCCACTTGGCGTCCAGGGCGATGACTTTGCCATCACCGGTCAGGATGAGAGGGTTGATCTCTGCCAGGGCTGCATCGGTGTCCCAGAAGGCCTGGTAGAGCCCCTTGAGCACGGCACGAGCTTGCGGAACCGAGGCGGCCGGCACACCAATCTTGCTGGCCAGGGCATCGGCATCGGCATCCGTCAGGCCAGTGGCTGGGTCGACAAAGACCTTGTGAATTTTTTCGGGATGGCTGGCCGCCACCTCTTCGATGTCCATGCCACCCTCGGAGGAGCCCATGACACAGACTTTTTGGCTGACGCGGTCAGTGACCACCGCGACGTAGAGTTCTTTCTGAATGTCGGCGCCTTCTTCGATGAGCAGGCGGCGGACTTTTTGGCCACTGGGTCCAGTCTGGTGTGTCACCAGCTGCATGCCCATGATCTGTTTGGCGTAGGTCTTGACCTCGTCCAAGGATTTGGCGACTTTGACGCCACCACCCTTGCCCCGCCCACCGGCGTGGATCTGGGCCTTCACCACCCAAACGGGACCACCTAGTTTGTCGGCTGCCGCAACCGCCTCGTCAACGCTGAAACAGGGGATGCCGCGCGGCACTGCAACATGGTAGCGGCGGAGAATCTCCTTGCCCTGATACTCGTGAATTTTCATTGTCTTCGCTCCCTGGAATGCTCGTCGATCTTAGCATGTGCAGCAGGCTCATCGAGGCGGGCTGGGGCTGGCCCGGGCAGGCAAAACGACAGGATTTATTCGTCTGGCGGCATGTAGCGCATGGCTTCTAGCCTGCGCAGGACGTCTGGGGAAAATCCACGCGAGGTTAAGAATCGGAACTGCTTGGCCTTTTCGGGAAGGTCTGCGGGAGGCTGCCCAAAGCGCTTTTGCCAGACCTCAAAGGCCCGCCGCAACTCGCTGCCACTGTCTTGGGTCGCCAAGGTCAAGGCTTGATCGATCAGGCCTCGATCAAGGTTGTGTCCAGACAGGGTCTGCTCCACACGGGCGCGCCCATATCGGGCAGACAGGCGGCGGGCGGTGGCCAGGGCAAAGCGCTCGTCGGAGAGGAAGCCCTTTTGGGTGAGTTCGTCGAGCAGGCCTGCCACCACCTGCTCGTCTGGCTCGTGCTCTGAGAGTTTTCTGGCCAGCTCGAAGCGACTGTAGTCGCGTCGAGCCAGCGCAGCGATGGCCCGAGACTTGAGGGATCGACTGCCCCGGGCCGGGTCGGTCTTAGTCAACGTCTGCCGTCTGGGCCGAGGCTTTGGCCGAAGCACCCGGTGCGCGAATGGCCACACCGAATTTCTCTCGAATCTTGTTTTCGATCTCGAGAGAGATGGCCGGGTTTTGTTTGAGGAAATCGCGAGCGTTGTCACGACCCTGGCCAATGCGATCGCCGTTGTAGCTGTACCAGGCCCCTGACTTCTCAACAATGTCGTTCTCGGATCCGATGTCCAGGATTTCGCCCTCGCGGGAGATGCCCGCCCCGTACATGATGTCAAAGCCAGCCTGTTTAAACGGCGGTGCAACCTTGTTTTTAACCACCTTGACCTTGGTCTCGGAGCCCACGACTTCGTCGCCCTTTTTGAGCGAACCAACCCGTCGGATGTCCAGACGCACCGAGGAATAGAACTTGAGGGCATTGCCGCCGGTGGTGGTCTCTGGGCTGCCAAACATGACGCCGATCTTCATGCGGATCTGGTTAATGAAGATCACCAGGGTGTTGGTACGGTTGATGGTGCCAGTGAGTTTTCGAAGCGCCTGGGACATGAGTCGAGCCTGCAGGCCTGGCAAGGAATCACCCATATCGCCCTCGATCTCGGCCTTGGGTGTAAGCGCTGCCACCGAGTCGACCACGATGAGATCAACCGACCCAGAGCGAACCAGGGCATCGACGATTTCGAGGGCCTGCTCACCGGTGTCTGGCTGAGAGATGAGCAAC
>JBMSJG010000041.1:0-8233 GCA_049418645.1 Burkholderiaceae bacterium
GGCTGGGGTCTGATTTGGTGGCCAAGGGCGGAATCGAACCACCGACACGCGGATTTTCAGTCCGCTGCTCTACCAACTGAGCTACTTGGCCAAGAGGCGGAAGTATACCCGAAGCCGATTTACAGGCCAAACGCCTTTGGGCTGGGGGGCCGTAACCAAGGGTTCTGGCTGTGTAAGGCCTTCGCGAAGGCCTCGATCTGGTCGCGGTTGGCCAGGGTCAGATCAACAGGATCCACCGGGTTCAGAATGGCCTGGCGCATCCCGTTCTCGACCCGAACCCCAACGCGAAGCAGTTCTTGGTCGTTTTGGCTCAGCACCAGCAGGTCCCCTCCAAGATCCAGGCTAGCCTGCACCGGGGACTGCCCCTCTGCCGTGAGCCGATCCGCCAGCAGCACTCGAATCCGTTCGTAATCAGTTGCAGCCAACTCCACCGCCAAGAGACGATTGGCCTTGCAGTTGGCAAAAAAGATGTCCCCAAAGCTTGGGGCGATCACCGCCTGTAGGCCTGACTCCTGAATGGCCCAGACCGCATTTTCGCGAGACGACCCACAGCCAAAGTTTGCCCCCGCAATCAGCACCCGGGCTTTGGCGCAGCAGGCCCAATTCATGGGGAAGTTGGGGTTGAGCTCACCTGCCACATCGTAGCGAAGGGACTCAAAAGCCCATGGACCAAACTGACCACGAGCCAATGTGGCCAGGCGCTCGATCCGAACGATGATGTCCGTGTCGATCTGGTCCCGAAGGATGGGCAATACCGGCCCCGCAAAAATCGTCTGACTCACGGCCGTAAATCCTTCGCGTTGGTCACATAACCCGCAATCGCGCTGGCCGCGGCCGTTGCTGGCGAGGCCAGATGGGTTCGGACACCGGGGCCCTGTCGGCCGACAAAGTTTCGATTCGATGTCGAGACCACTCGTTGACCGGGTTTGCCAATGTCGCCATTGGCGCCCACACACATCGAGCAGCCAGGCTCTCGCCATTGAAAGCCAGCCTCTCGGAAGACCACATCTAAGCCCAAGGTCTCTGCCGCATCAGCCACCGCACGGGATCCTGGTACCACCCACGCCTCTACATTCGACGCAACTCTCCTGCCCTTGACGACCTCTGCGGCCAATTCCAAATCGGACAGTCGACTATTGGTGCAGGCGCCAATGAACACCCGATCAATCGCAGTGCCGGCCAAGGCCTGGCCCGCTGTCAGCCCCATGTAGTCAAGAGACTTGGCCAATCGCTCATCACCAGATGAGGGAACATGACCAGTCACACCAGCGGTTTGGTCTGGGCTCGTCCCCCAAGAAATCTGCGGTTCAATCACGCGCGCATCAATCCGAATCTCGCGGTCAAATTGGGCATCCGCATCGCTTCGCATCGCCAGCCAGTCCTGACAAGCCTGCTTCCAGTTCTCGCCCTGTGGAGCAGCCGTTCGACCCTCTAACCAATCCAGGGTTTTTTGATCTGGCGCCACAAAGCCAATGCGCGCGCCCATTTCAATCGACATGTTGCAAAGGGTTAGTCGACCTTCGATGGACAGGGCCTCTACCGCGGGCCCGGCAAATTCAATGGCATGTCCCACGCCAAACTGAGTGCCATGCTGCGACAGAATAAAAAGCGCCAGGTCTTTTGCGGTCGATCCAGCTGGCAATTGACCTTCACACCAGACCCGAAGTGTCTTAGGTCGCTTGATCACAATGGTCTGGGTGGCCAAGACATGAACAATGTCAGACACCCCAATGCCCCAGGCCACTGCACCAACACCCCCGTGCGTACAGGTGTGGCTGTCTCCACAGACCACAATACTGCCGGGCAGGCTTAAACCCAGCTCTGGCATGGTCACGTGGATGATGCCCTGAGACGGGTGGTCCAGATCAAAACTTGGAATGCGCTGCTTGATGACCTGCTCTCGATAGGTCACCAGACGAATGGTCTGCCCAGCCAGTGCCGCAGCCCCCCGCGGTCTGGCCGACGGAATGGTGTGGTCGGGGGATCCAAACGTCAGATCAGGCCGGGCCACATGGCGGCCCGCATGATCCAGGGCCTCTAGGGCTTCTGCGCCACTCAGGTCATGCACATAGTGGCGGTCCACAAAGACGACATCCTCGCCCGCGGCCCGCGTGCTGACCCTGTGGGCAGCCCAGACTTTTTCGAAATAGGTCTGTCCCATGTCCGGGCGGATCCTCAGTCCTCCGCCCATTTCTTTTCGAAGGCCCAGACCTCTTCAAATCCCATCAGGTTGTGCAGCTGGGCCATGTCGTACTTGGGCAGAGCGGCATCACCGGATTTGCCGGTTTTCAGCAGGTGCTCGTAAGAGGCTTGCAGCACGCCGCAGGCATACATCATTCCGGCGGCTGGGTGTATCACGATGTCAAAGCCCCACTTGTGAAGGGTCTTGGCATCCACCTCGGGCGAGCGGCCAGAAGGCACCATGTTGGCAAACAGCCAGCCGTCAATTGATTCGCCAATCTTTTTGAACTCGTCCTCGGTCTCGGGCGACTCCACAAAGACAATGTCTGCACCCGCTTTTAGAAAGTCCTTTCCACGGGCAATCGCCTCATCCAGGCCCAGTGAGGAGCGGGAATCGGTGCGGGCAATGATCAGGGTCTGATCCTTGGTCTTGGCGCTGGCGGCGACTTCAATGCGTCGAATGGCGTCTTTGCGAGAGACCACTCGACGGTTTGGTGTGTGGCCGCATTTCTTGGGATTCTCTTGGTCCTCGATCTGAATGGCCTGCACACCAGCGGCCTCATAGCCGCGCACCGTGTGGTGCACGTTGAGCAGGCCACCGTAACCGGTGTCGGCATCTGCCATCAGAGGCTTACTGGTTCCTTTTGCAATCGTGCCGGCGCGACTCACCATGTCGGTGTAGGTGGCAATGCCCGCATCGGCCAGACCCAGATAACTGCCCGAGATGCCATAGCCTGTCATGTACAGGGCCTCAAAGGGCATGCGATCTGCAATGCGGGCCGAGAACATGTCGTAGACGCCAGGGGCCACAACGGGTGTGCCAGCCTGCAATTTTTCGCGAAGGGTCTTCATCCGAGCATCTCCAAGAGGGAATGGGAAAAGTGTTAGGCCAGCGCGGCCCGACCGGCTAGTCGACGGTCAATCGACAGCAATGCAAATCCAACCGAAGCCGCCAAAGTAATCAGCATCAGGGCCAAGGCGGTAATGTCCAACAAGTTGTGGTTCTCCATGGCCTGCAGCAACAGGTGACCAATGCCCCGCCTTGAGGCAAACATCTCGCCGATCAGGGTCCCCAATAGGGTGAGTGAAAACCCAATTCGCAGGCCACTGAAGACCTCTGGAATGCAGGCGGGCATATAGACCTTCCAGAACATCTGACTGGGGTTGAGCTGCATGGCCTGCCCCGCCCGAATGTATTTCTTTGGAATCGCCCGCACGGCGCTCATGGTGAAGATGCAGATGGGTATCACACCGTGGATCACACCAAAGGCGACTTTGGCTGCCATGCCCAGCCCAAAGAGCAGCAGCATGATGGGGTACAGGGTGACCTTTGGAATCGAGTAGAGCGCCACCAGCATGGGCTCAGCAACTTCGCCCGAGAGCCGGTGGGCCCCCAAGACAGCGCCTAACAAAACGCCCATGATGACTGCGATGACCAGGGCCATGCCAAACGCGGAGAAGGTCTCGATCAGGTGCTTGTTCAGGCTGCCAGTGGAGAGCATGTTCCACAAGCGGCTCAAGGTTTCACCAGGACCAGGCAAGACATCGCGTCCAACCCACAGAGTCAGCAAATGCCAGAGTCCCGTCAGCGCCAGCAAGAAGAGCAGGTAAGCCAACGGGCTGAGCGAGGGATCTTGTGACGCAGAGACTTGGCTTGCACTCGCACCGCTCATCGGCCGCCCCTGCGTTCGTAGATTCGTTTCTCTCGTCCGTAGATGTAGAGGTTCAATCCCCCCACCAGCGTGAGCAGGATGGCCAGGTAGCCATACATCTTGGCTGTCTCAAAGCTGTTGTAGGAAAACGCGATCTGAAATCCCAATCCCGCTCCGCTCAGGATGAATTCACCAGCGATGACGCCGATGAAGGAATAGACGATCGCGAGTTTCAGGCCGGTGAACAGATAGGGCGCCGCCGCCGGCATGATGACCTTGCGAATGGTGTCGATGCGTGACATTCGCATCATCTGCGCTGTTCGCAGCCAGACCCTGGGAACCCTTTGAAGACCCGATAGGGTGTTCAGGGCCACTGCGACCACCGCAAAAATAAATCCAATGGCCATCAGGGGCAGTCGATTCAGGCCGAACATCACGATAAAAAACGGGTAGAAGACAAAGGTGGGCAGGCTGTAATAGCCCGCCAAAAAGGGATCCAGAAACCGGCGAACCAGGGGCCATTTGTGCAGGGCCAAGCCCATTAAAAACCCGACGATCAGAGCAGACAGAATGGCACCCGCGACGGTCGAGAAGGTCAGAAAGGCGTGGTAACGAATCTCACCTGACAGAATCAGTTTATAAGCCGACACCAGGATCTGGGTTGGGGGAGCCAGGGAGATGCTGCTCACCCAGCCCATCCTACAAATCAGCTCCAGAAAGCCGACCAGCCCCATCAAAAACACCAGCCTGATTCGCCCAGCCTGACTCATGCGGCCGAGCCACCCATGGCCGCCATGGATTCGGAACGAAGCTTCTGCCACAGGCGGGCGGTGATGTCGCCGAATCGCTTGTCCGAGACGATGGTGCTGTCTCGGTCAGCAGACCAGCCGGTTTCAATGACGTCGATGAACCGGCCCGGCCGTGCGCTCATGACGCCGATGCGATCGGACAGCATGGCTGCTTCGTCCAGGGCATGGGTAATCAGCATGACGGTGGCACCAGACTCTCGCCACAGGCGCAGCAGCTCGTCGCCCATTAGCAGGCGCGTCTGCTGGTCCAGAGCGCCAAAGGGCTCGTCCAACAGAATCAGCCGTGGCCTGGTGACCAATGTTCTGGCGATGCAGACACGCTGACGCATGCCCCCGGACAGCTCGGCTGGATAGGCTTTTGCAAAGCCACCCAAGCCCGTAAACGAAATGGCATGGTCCACCCTGCGTTGAATCTCAGCGGCATCCACACCCATCTGTTTCAGGTGAAAGCCGACGTTCTCTTGGACGTTGAGCCATGGAAAGGAGGAGTCCTCCTGGAAGACCACGCCAACGCCCTCGGGCACCTTACCTGTCAGGCGTTGACCCTCAAACAGCAGCTCACCGTCGCTGGCGGTCGTGAGCCCCGCCACCAGGTCCAGCAGGGTTGATTTACCGCAGCCAGAGGGACCAACAACCGAAAAAAACTCTCCCTGCTTCAGGGAGAGGCTGATGGGCCCCAGAGCATGGACATCCTGTCGACCGGCTCGCCCAGGAAAGACCTTGGTCGCGTTCCGAACTTCAACGTGACCAAGGCCGTTGGTTGCGACAACCGACATGGTTACTTCTTGCTGCGCAGGTCGGCTGGCAGGGCTGCCTCAGTGACGACTTTGCTCCAATCAAAATCACCCTTGGGAATCGCATCGACCAGGCGCAGACCTTTTAGCAGGGTCTCCATGCCCTCGTAGTCGAATCCACCCTCGCTCCAGTAGCCGTTCTTCACAGATAGAACGTTCTTGATGGCAGCGGCAGCATTCTCTGGGGTGATTTTGTACTCGACGGCCATGATCTTGGCGGCCTCATCCGGATTTTGGCGGATGAATTCAACGCCTTTACGACGGGCCTTGATAATGCCTTCGACCACCTTGGGGTTGGACTTCAGGAAGCTGGTCTTCACAATGCCCACGGTCTGAGTGACCTTGGGGGCAATGTCAGACGAGCGCCAGACGCCGCGGAAGTTGTTCTGTTCACGACTCCAGACCGGCTCGGTCATATAAGTCATGTCCACGCCTTTTTCACGCAGGGCCACCACGCCAGAACTCACGCTGCCGACGGATTTGCGAGTGACGTCTTTGGTCAGGCCGTTGTCGTTGAGCATGATGGTGGTGATCATGTCGGTCACCGATTTCGGGCTGGAGTAGCCCAGCACCTTGCCCTTGAGGTCTTTGAAGGTCTTGATGCTCGTGTCGTCCTTTCGGCTTGCCCAGACTTGGTCGGCCACACTGATCACACCAGAGTGAATGATGCTGATCTCTGCGCCTTGCTGAATGGCCACGATCGCAGCGGACAGGGCCACCTCACCGTAGGGCAGATCAGCCGCCAAGGCGTTGCGAACTGTTGTGCCACCGCCAGCCGACGAGATAAAGCCGCCCACATCCAGGCCGGCCTCTGACTTAAACCAGCCCTTGGCCTTGGCGACGGCAAAGGGCACGCCATACATGCCGGTGCCAAAGTGGGTGACGGTAAGGTCGACGGCCGCATGGGCTGCGACAGAAGCCGAGAGAACGGCCGATGCTACGAGTGCGCGCACGAGTTTCATAGTTGTCTCCTTGTAATGTGCTGGGAAGACAATACAAGGCGGCAGCCTGATTCCGTACTTGGTGATAACCCGGTTTAATGTTTTGACATCTAAAGATAACCAAGACGCCCTGACCAAACCCCTCGAGGACTCCGGCTGGGCTTAGCGCCCCCTCGCCAGGTCCTGCACCAGCTTTTTGCCCAACTCCACGCCCCACTGGTCAAAGGGGTTAATGCCCCAGATGGCAGCCTGGCAGACCACCTTGTGCTCATACAGGGCAATCAGGGCGCCCAGGCAGGCCGGTGACAAAGCATCCAGCCAGACCGTGCTGTTGGGCCTGCCACCGGGGTAGGTTCGATGCGGGGCCAGACGCGCCACTTCGTCTTCTGGCAGTCCATCGGCCCGCAGGGCCGCGGTGGTCTCATCCAGGGTGCGACCCAGGGCCAAGGCCTGGGCCTGGGCCATCTGGTTCAGCCTAACGACGTGATCATGCTCTTTGAGTGAGAGCCAGCCGGGCACATCCTGCAGGCTGGTGCCTTCCTCCACCGCAATGAATTCCACTGGCACATGGTGCATGCCCTGGTGCAGCAGCTGAAAGTAGGCATGCTGCCCGTTCATGCCCAGTCCACCCCAGACCTTGGGTCCGGTGTCGATCACACACGCCCGACCATTGAAGTGAACGGACTTGCCGTTGCTCTCCATGTCCAGCTGTTGAATATGCTGGGTGAACCGACCCAGTCGGTCGCTATAGGGCGTGACGGCTAGGCTCGAGCAGCCAATAAAGTTGCGATTCCAGATGCCATGCAGCGCAAACTGAATCGGCAGGTTTTCTTCGATGGGGGCGCTTAACAGATGCGCATCCAGTTCCGCGGCGCCAGCCAAGAACTCCTCAAAGGCCTCTCGCCCAATACTCGCGGCCACCACCAGGCCAATCGAGGACCAGACCGAATACCGGCCCCCTACCCAATCCCAGAATCCAAAAATCCGATTGGTTGGAATGCCATAGGCCATGGCCTTGTCGGGTGATGTGGTCACCGCAGCCAGGTGGGCGCCCATGCCAGATTCAGGAACACCGCCAGCCTTCAGCCAGGCCTTGGCGGCATTGGCGATGGTCATGGTCTCTTGGGTGGTGAAGCTCTTGCTAGAGATGACAAACAGCGTGGTCGCGACATCCAGGTCTTTTAACTGGTGATAGACCGTGTGGGCATCGGGCATGCTGAAAAAGACCACCTGCAGATCCGGATTGGCCCGCTGAATCAAGGCCTCGGTGACCAAGCGTGGGCCCAGATCGGAACCACCGATGCCAATGTTCACCACCGTTCGAATGGTCTGCCCAGTGTGGCCTTTGATCTCGCCCGAATACAGCGCCTGTGCATAGGCCAGCATCTTCTGACGTTCGGCATGAACGGCCTCACCGACTTCGCGACCCCAGGGGCCATCGATGGGCCCACGAAGGGCCATGTGAAGGGCGGCTCGTTGCTCGGTGTTGTTGACCAACTCACCACGGGCCATGCCGGCGAGCCATTGCGGTAGTTCGCTCTCGCGGGCCAGCTCTGCAAGCCCCGCCAGTGCGGCCGCATCAATCTGTTGGTATTTGAAATCCAGCCGCAGGCCAGCGGCTTTCAGCTGGAACTGCTGGGCTCTGGCTGGATCGCTGTTGAGCGCCCGAATACTGGGCGCCTGAGTGGCCAATTGAGCCAGTTGCTTCCAACTGGCTCGGTCTTGTGGCGGGACGAAAAATTCCATCTAGCCATTATCCGGATTTTGTTACCACCGCCATGGCGTGGCTTGCCGCCGCCAGTCCCATGGCCGCGGTCACGGTCACCATCGAGCCATAGCCAGCACAAGCCAGGCGG
>JBMSJG010000042.1:0-7958 GCA_049418645.1 Burkholderiaceae bacterium
TAACCGTTTTCTGGACGCAGCATCTCGCCGTTCATGCCGTAGGCGACGATCACATCGTCCAAGGCATGGCTCATGGGGATGGTTCGGGTCATGGAGGAGCCGTCTGCGCCCTCACCCAAGACGTACTTGCCGTTCTTTTTGTCGTAGCCGCAGTCCTCGAGCAGCACGGACAGGGGCACACCGGTGAACTCGGAGCACGACACCATGCCATGGGTGTACTGAACCGTGGGAACGGCCACGTTGCCCCACTCCATGGCGGTGTTGGCACCGCACTCGATGAAGTGAATGCGGGAGACCGATGGCAGGCGCATCAGGTCGTCCATGGTGTAGACCTTGGGGTTCTTGACCAGGCCGTTGATCATCAGGCGGTGCTTGGAGGGATCAATATCCCACCAGCCCTGGTGATGACGCTCAAAGTGCAGGCCACTGGGGGTGATGATGCCGAAGGTGCCTTGCAATGGGGTAAAGGCGACTGAGGCAGCCGAGACTCGGGTCAGGCCCGGAGACTCACGACGCTGGAGGCCTTTTTCGTACTTGGAGGGCACACCATACCCATTGGCGGCCACCGGGGCACCGAGGCCAACGGAATGCTCGGGCAGGGTCAGGATGTTTGGATCGCCCTTGCCACCGACTGGGTTGGATGCGGCCCGGGCAGCGGATGCAAGGCCCAAGCCAGCCGTTGCAGCCGAGGCCGCCAGAAATTTACGACGCATGGACTCAGGGGACTTGGCGTCCTCTTTGGCCAAAAAATTCTCAGGTGCCTTGACCAGACGCCCGAGCTTTTGCTGCGGTTTTGTCACAGGTTTCTCCCCACAATCAGGTTTATTTTTATATTAAAATCAACAACTTAACTACGATTCTGAAAGCTAATTCACTGCTAATTTCACACACACCGTCCGGCACAAGTCGGTAATCATTGGGTCGGAAATCTTGTAGAAGACAAAGGTCCCCTCACGCCGACGGCTGAGCACCCCAGCTCTGTAGAGCATGCTGAGGTGTCGGGAGACATTGGGCTGAGGCAGGCCGGTCAGTTCAACGACATCCTGGACCGACCGCTCTTCGGTGCAGACCGCCTGAATGATGCGCAGGCGGGCCGGTTCGGACAGCAACGAGAAATATTGGGCGGCGCGATCAAAAATAAAACCAAGCTCGTCTTGGTTGTCGGTGAGACCATCGGCGATACCAACCGGCTCCGACTGCCGGTCCGAACCGGCAACCTGAGGAGCGGATTTGAAAGATGATGGCTGTGTGTTTTTTCGCACCATGGAAATGGACAATATTCTTATAGAAGCATATAGTCAACAACGAGATGTGACGCGGCGCACAAGGCCGTGAGGCCGTTAAACGCAACGACATCAGCCAACCCAGAGACCCCCATGCCACAGGGCAAACGCCTACTGTCCCCTGCGCAGTTCAAGTCCGTCATCCAGAGGGCCAGGAGCGCCCGAGGGGCGCTGATTCCGGCCGTGATGGTGGGCTCCGCCCACTGTCCCTGGTGTGAGTTGATCGTTAAGGAGCAATTGATGCCCCGCATGATCAGCCAGCAGATGCCTCAGCTGGTCGTGCTGGACTTTGACCTGGCTGACCGCAAACCGGTCGAGGGGTTGAGTCTTCCATCACCAACCGCAACACGACCCCTATCGCCTGCAGACTGGGCAAAGGCCCATCGATATGCCCTGGCCCCCACGGTGGTCCTCATTGACGAGTTGGGCCGTCCGATCACCGAGGCCCTGGTTGGCTATACCTCCCGAGACTTCTATGGGGCTTACCTGGAAGACCGAATCCTTCAAGCCCAGGCATACTGGCAGAAGATCTAAGCCCTCGCGACATGCAAAGCATCGTTGAATTCAAACAAAGAGAGAGCCTTCACGAGGAGGTTCATGCTCGCCCCCCGATCGCCCTGTGGCCTCAGGAGCGGATTATTCATCAGGCTTTCCTCATCACGCGCCCAGACCAGCGAGACATGCAGCGGGAGTGGATTGATGCTCTGTCTCGCGTTCTCCAGCAGCCCGGTCATCCCGTGCATGGTCGAAGCGTTCGGGTGCTGGAACTGGATCCGGCCCCCTCTCGACTGCTGCTGAAGTGGGAGATGCATGGCGAGTTCTGTGCCGTGACGCTCTACCTTCAGGGTGAACCCTCGACACGGCCCTTTCACGAGACCCGCCCAGACATTCGACAGCGGTTTCACACCCGACTGACCGAATTAGGGGTCAAGACCTTGGGCCCGGAGTCTGGGGAACGCATCGGTGCCGTTGACATCACGATTGCCCAGGCCCAACTCAGCGAGGACGCCGCCGACATCGCCCCGCGATTTCAGGGCAATACCATCATCGGCGGTACGATTCTGGGCACCCGTCGTGCCCAGGTCTGGACAGATTTTCAAATTGACGCGGGCGGCTACATCAACTTTCTGGTGAACCATCAAGGCATGGGATCTCGCCAGGCCGGTCGAGTGGTCCAACGCCTGATCGACATCGACACCTACCGCATGATGGCCCTGCTGGCGCTGCCCCGGGCCAAATCTCTGTCAGAGCCACTGAGCAAGGCAGAATCCGAGCTCTCCAGCCTGTCCACGCGACTGACCGATGCCCAGCCAGCAGATAGTGATCAGAGCATCCAGACCGATGGGCAGTTGCTCAATGGCGTATCAGCCCTGGCTGCCAGGGTAGAAGGCTGGGTCTCCGAACACGGGCTGCGGTTCACCGCGAGCGAGGCCTACAGCGACCTGGTCCGCCGGGCCTTGGGCGAGCTCAAGGAAACCGCCCTTCCCGGTGTGCAGACCCTAGGCGAATTCATGGAACGGCGCTTTGAGCCGGCCATGCGAACCTGCCGATGGACGGAACGCCGACTGCGCGAACTCTCGGACCGCATCTCCCGCACCACCCAGATCCTCAGAACCCGCATTGAATTCGTGAATGAGCGTCAGACCCAGGCCCTGCTCTCCAGCATGGACCGTCGGGCCAAGCTACAACTCAAGCTGCAGCAAACCGTTGAAGGACTGTCGCTGGTGGTGCTCAGCTACTACGCCGTCGGCTTGATCGGGTACCTGGTCAAGGGACTCAAGTCAGCCGGGCTCCATGTCGATGCCGAACTGGTCACCGGGCTCGCCGTGCCCGTCGTGGCGGGACTGCTCTACTGGGGCATTAGGCGGGCGCGCAGACGCGCACCTGGCTATGAGAGTCCAACACCTGACAAGCCCCAGTAAAGTCGGCCTGCTCAAAGTAAAAAGACTTCACCACGAGGCAGGGCATGCCGATGGCCTGAGCGGCCTTCAGGCCATTGGGAGAGTCCTCTACCGCCAGACAGTCGGATGGTTGAAGACCCAATCGATCCGCCGCGAGCTGATAGGCCTCCGGATCTGGTTTTTTGTGGGTCACGTCCTCACCACAGACGATCACCGCTGGCTCGCTCAGCCCACTGCCACGAAAGCTATTGGCCCAGAGCACATCCCAATTGCCCCGGCTGGTGGTGGTCACCACCCCCCAAGGACAGCCAGCCTTTTCTAGATCAGCCATCCAGGCCAGAAGTCCTGGTCGAAGGGGCAGCTCCCCCGTCTGCACAATCTGGGCATAGAGTCGGTTCTTGAGCTGATGGGCCTGGCGCAGCCGATCCAGGCCGTCGGTGGACAGCGCTTGCTCGTCGCCGACATGACGCGCCCAGACCTGCATGCGCTCATAGCCACCAGTGGTCTTGAGCAGCCAGGCATAGTCCTGGGGACTCCAGTGCCAGTCCAGACCCGTCTGCTCAAAGGCCTGGTTAAAGGCCGGCAGGTGCCCATCACGCTCGGTCTCGGCCAGCGTCCCGTCGACATCAAAGAGAACCGCCCGAAAGCGGCTCAAGTCCAGAGACCAGGTGACGGACATGGCTGCGTCGACCTTGATTACTTCACCACCGCGCGCAGCTCACCCTTGGCGTATTTGGTCGCCATGGTCTCCATGGGGATCACGCGAATCTTGGAGGCCCGACCAGCAGAGCCAAAGGATTCAAAGCGCGCCTGACAGATGCCCTTGGCCGCAGCAGTCGCCACTTTAAAGAAAGCGCGTGGGTCGAATTCACTGGGCTTTTCTGCCATGAGCTTGCGCATGGCGCCGGTCATGGCCAGGCGAATGTCGGTGTCGATGTTGACCTTGCGAACGCCGTTCTTGATGCCCTCGACGATCTCTTCAACTGGCACACCGTAGGTCTCTTTGATGTCACCACCATAGTCCCGAATAATCTTGAGCCACTCCTGGGGCACGCTGGAGGAGCCATGCATGACCAGATGCGTGTTGGGGATACGGGCGTGAATCTCTTTGATGCGACCAATGGCCAGGGTGTCACCCGTGGGAGGGCGCGTGAACTTATAGGCGCCGTGGCTGGTGCCGATGGCAATGGCCAGGGCGTCCACGCCCGTGTCTTTGACGAACTCAGCCGCTTCGGCCGGATCGGTCAGCAGTTGGGAGTGATCCAAGACCCCCTCGGCGCCGACACCATCTTCCTCGCCGGCCATGCCGGTCTCGAGAGACCCCAGACACCCCAACTCACCCTCGACCGACACCCCCACGGCATGGGCCATCTCGACCACACGACGGGTGACCTCAACGTTATAGGCGTAGTCAGACGGCGTCTTCATGTCCTCTTTGAGCGATCCGTCCATCATGACGCTGGAAAATCCGCTGCGAATCGAGGCCTGGCAGACGGCGGGCGATGAGCCATGGTCTTGGTGCATACAGACCGGAATGTCGGGGTACTGCTCAATCGCGGCATCGACCAGTTTGCGCAGAAAAGGCTCACCTGCGTACTTGCGAGCACCCGCTGAGGCCTGAAGAATCACGGGGCTGTCGACCTCGGCTGCGGCCTGCATGATCGCGTGGATCTGCTCCATGTTGTTCACGTTAAAGGCCGGCAGGCCGTAGCCATGTTCTGCTGCATGGTCGAGTAGTTGTCTGAGTGAAATCAAAGCCATCTTGTTGGTCTCCCTGTGTAAAAGTCTTGTTATGTTGGTTCACTGAAGCGCGGTGAAAAAACTCACCACCGGGCTGATGTCATCGACAATGCGATCGGGCTCGGCCATGGCAATCGGCCGACCATGGTTGTAGCCATAGGGCACCGCCCAAACCGGTACATCCGCCGCTCGCGCAGTCTGGACATCGATCTCGCTGTCACCCACAAACAGGGTCGATCCAGTGGACTCGCCAAAATGGGTCATGCAGTGCTGAATGCCACCGGGATGAGGCTTCTTGGTGGGCAGGGTGTCGCCGGAGATCACCAGGTCAATCAGGTGCTGTAGGCCATGGGCCTCAACGACCCGCTCGGTGAATCGGTTTTCTTTGTTGGTGACGATCGCGCGGCGAATCCCGCGCTCGCCAAGCGTCTTGAGTGTCTCTTCCACCCGGGGGTAGAGATGAGACTGGGTGCCAGCGGTGTCGAAGTAGTGTCCGATGAAACGGTCCATGACCCCCTGCCAGTCCGTCTGCTCGGGATCACCGACGCTATCAGCCCAAGCCTGTTTCATAAGCCAACCGGTGCCATGCCCAATCCACCGCCGAACGTCTGCGTCGGAGGCGGGTCGGGCATTGAAGTCCTTCAGAGTCCTGTTCACCGCCATGGCGATTTCATCGGCCGTTTCAATGAGCGTGCCATCCAAGTCAAATATCACCAGGGCCATGTCAACAATCTCCTTTAAGGATTTAGGCGCGGCGTTTCATGTCCATGAGCCGCAGAATCATGGGGGTAAAGATCAACTGCATGGCCAGGCCCATCTTGCCGCCTGGAATCACAATGGTGTTGGGGCGGGTCATCATCGCGCCGTGCAGCATGGAGAGCAGATACGGGAAATCAATGCCCTTGGGATTGGCGAACCGAATGACCACCATGGACTCGTCTGCCGAGGGAATGTCCTTGGCGATGACGGGATTGGAGGTATCGACGGTTGGCACCCGCTGGAAGTTCACATGGGTGCGAGAGAACTGCGGCATGATGTGATTGATGTAGTCCGGCATGCGACGCAGAATGGTGTCCACCACCGCCTCGGCCGAGTAGCCGCGCATCTTCTGGTCACGATGAAGCTTTTGAATCCACTCCAGGTTCACAATCGGCACCACCCCCACCAGCAGGTCGACGTGTTTGGCCACATTGATCTGGTCATCGGCATAGCCCCCATGCAGGCCCTCGTAGAACATCATGTCGGTGCCACCAGGAATCGGCTGCCAATCGATAAACGTACCCGGGTCTTGCTTGTAGGGAGCCGCCTCCTCCGCGTCGTGCAGATAGCGGCGAACCCGACCTGAGCCGTTCTCGCTGTAGGACTTGAACAGGTTCTCGAGCTCGCCGAGCAGATTGGCCTCGGGACCAAAATGGCTGAAGTGTCGATTGCCAGCGGCTTCGGCCTCCTTCATGGCTGCGCGCATCTCCATGCGGTTGTACCGATGGAAGGAATCGCCTTCAACGATCTGGGCATTGATGCCCTCTCGACGAAAGATGTGCTTAAAGCTGCTCATCACCGTGGTGGTGCCGGCTCCCGACGACCCTGTGATGGCAACGACTGGATGTTTGACTGACATGACGCTCTCCCTAATGACCTGTGATCGGCCTTTTATCGTTGATCTGTTGTCTTTATGGTTTTGACACCTAGTTTTGGAACAGCGACCGCTCTTTGAACAGGGGCGAGCTGTAGGCCTTGTCCTCGCCCTTGTCGTATTCGTCGTGGTACTTGGCCACTCGCTCGACCTCTTCGCGTGATCCGACGATCACTGGAATGCGCTGGTGAATCTGCTCGGGCTTGACCTCTAGAATCCGGCCGCGTCCGGTCGATGCAGCCCCACCAGCCTGCTCAATGACCATGGACATGGGATTGGCCTCGTACATCAGACGAAGACGACCCGGCTTACTGGGATCTTTGGTGTCCTTGGGGTACATGAACACGCCACCCCGCATCAGGATACGGTGGACATCGGCCACCATCGACGCAATCCAGCGCATGTTGAAGTCGCGACCCCGAACGCCGGTCTTGCCGGCCTTGCACTCCTGCACGTAGCGCTGAACCGGGGGCTCCCAGAAGCGCTCGTTGCTGGTGTTGATGGCGAACTCACTGGTGGCAACTGGAATCTGAATGTTCGGGTGAGTCAGAATGAAGTTGCCCACCTCGCGGTCCAGGGTGAAGCCATGGGTACCCTGGCCCACCGTCAGTACCAGCATGGTCGAGGGCCCATAGATGGCATAACCAGCCGCCAGTTGTTGGTCACCCGGAACCAGATAGTCCTGAAGGCTGGGTTTGCCCTTGGGCGCCCGAACCACTGAAAAAATGGAACCCACCGACACATTGACGTCGATGTTGCTCGAGCC
Organism: Burkholderiaceae bacterium; assembly: GCA_049418645.1. Classification (GTDB taxonomy): domain Bacteria; phylum Pseudomonadota; class Gammaproteobacteria; order Burkholderiales; family Burkholderiaceae_A; genus Hahnella. The sequence goes on from JBMSJG010000042.1 coordinate 7,324, forward strand.
ATCCAGGGGGTCAAACAGGGTCAGGAAATTGGCACCCGCCGGCCTGGGTTCTACGGCAATGGGATCGTCGTTTTCTTCGGAGGCCAGACCCGCCACCAGACCACCCAGCTGAAAGGTGTTGATGAAAGCCTGATCAGACAAGACGTCGAGCTTTTTCTGCGTCTCGCCTTGGACGTTCTGCGACTCTAAGCTACCCAGAATGCCAGCCAGGGCGCCCTTGGCGGTCATGGCTGAAATCGCCTTCACGGCCGCAGCAATGTCCACCAGCAGGGCGGCCAGACCGGCCCCCTCCTCCGCATGGTGCTCGCGAACCTGCTGAATCAAAAACTTCGATAGCGTTGTACGCCCTAAATGCATAACAGCCTCCCGTTAACTGCTTTTGTTTTGGTCGACCCTTGTTTGGGACCGATCTCTTTTCTCACCATCTTAATTGGCGTCCAAGCCCCCCGAGAAGACTCTCGATGCGCGAATGTCCTCCTCAGAGATGACCGACAGAGCCTCTGGCCCAACGGTGCTATTCGAAGACATGGCCAGCTTGAAGACCCGATTGGCCTGACGCAGTCGAGCGCGATCCAAGGCATTTCGAACCGACCGTGCATTGGCAAAGTGTGGCTGCTGCTTGCGCAGGCCGATGT